>JAJPIN010000085.1 GCA_021324715.1 Nitrososphaeria archaeon | reverse complement strand
TGACAGAAGAACTGGATCTACGGAGAATATCTTTCCAAGTGCAGCTGTAATTCCCATATTTTCTCTTCCCGATTGCCACAACAGACCGTCTATCCATTGATCATATTCCCCATTTAAAATTGCAAAAAGTGGCCAGGTTAAAGGTATCAATAATACTGGAAGTAACCACGAGCCAACCAGTTTCCATTTCTTAGAATTAGAATAGATAATATATAATACCAAAGGCAATAGGCTGAATATTGGAATCTTTGTAAATATCGCCAAACCAAAGAGGATTCCTGAAAACGCAACTAGGATAGGAAGTGTTTTTCCTTTTTTGCAATCCTTGATGTACAATGCTATCAGTATAGAGCCTAGGAGAAAAGGCAATTGAATTGGTTCTAACCATACTCTTCTAAGAATCCATGTTATGGGCATTACTGCAAAAAGGACAGAAGAAGCCACTGCCGTTGTCGTGTCATAACGACGTTCTACTATCTTAAATAAGAGAAATGTATCTAAAACTGCAAGAAGTCCCATTAGTATTCTTGGAACCACAAATAGCTCTTTAATTGAAGAAGGGTCTACCGATGGATGAATTGAGTCCGGATAACCAATTCCGCCTAAAATCGTAGCCAGAAATAGCTGACCAAAGTAGGGATGTGTATAAGGATGGAGTGGGTTGCTCAATAGTTCATCAGGTTTTTCTTGCGGACCAAATCCATTTAGAACATGAAGGGTTTTCCTAAGATAGTGATCTTCATCCCTATAGATACTTGGAAATCCACCAATATTCCATAAGTGTGTAAATGCAGAAATCACAAGTATGACAACTAATAACACAGACCCATATCCAATTACGTGATGAGTATTTTTAGCCAGAAATTAAATCACTGAATCACTAAGTATTTCACTAGTATAAAACGTGATTACTTTCAATATAAAAAAAACACTCCGTACCAAAAAATGGCATATTTTCTCATCATTCTTAATCATCCTATTGTTAGTTTGCTTTGTTTTCAGTCTGTTTGTCCTAAATCGCTTTCATTCGTAACAGGATTAGTTACGATCGCGGTTGGATTCTTTGTACCCTTTACTTCATTGTCGATATTTACCTTATCTAAAAAGCTGGTATAGATTGTGCTAGAATTGGTAGAATTCGTGTTTGGTGTATGTATTAACACAATTCCATTCGTCGAGTTATGTATCTTGTTGTTAAAGATTTTATTGGTAACGTTCTGAAGTACTATCCCATATTTAGCCTCAACTATTTTGTTATCATGTACTATATTCTTAGAAGTATCAGTCAGATCTATCGCGGTATTACAATTTAACAGTGTATTGTTATATATAACATCGTAACTTGAAAATCTGTTTATTCCCATGCATATATCCTGATCATGAACGTAATTATTTTGTGCTATAGAATGATCTGAATTAATACTGAAAGCAATACCACGATGAGTATCTATGTTACTATACACCTCATTTCCTTCGATCAAAATGTTGTAGCAATCCTTGGCGCATACCACAGCTGTTGCATTATTATGATGAACCTTATTGTTGCGAATTATCATATCGTGGGTTCCTGTGTGCGGGTCTATCCCGTAAAGATAATTATCATGAAAACTGTTATTCTCAATAATCATACGTCCCATTTTATTGGAATAAAATCCCTTTAAAAGATGGTGAATATCATTACCTCTTACAACAGAATCAATTCCTCCATAATAACTTAGTCCAGAACATTTGCTACATGAATAGCCAAGGTAGGCTAGTTCAGAATTTGTAATATTGGTTGTTCCCGATGCCTGATTCGATACCCTTATGAATGGTCTTGGCTCAACTGTATCATATTCTGATTTTGTGAGTTCTTCTCCAGGTCTTTTACCTAACTTGAATTTAACAACATCATTTTTCTTTGGATCCCATGAAGTTATTTTTACAGAATCTATTATTAGTGAACCATACACATGAATTCCATTTGGATTGTTATCATTATTTTTATTGACAACTACTGGGTTTTGTGTTATGTCGTAATTGCTTTTGTTACTATTTTTGTAATTTACATTAACCTCGTATCCTTTGTCATTAATCTTGCTAGATATTCTTTTTGAATTGTTTTGGAGAATTGGATTATCTTCCTCCTGCTCCTTTGTCAATTTCGATTCGGATGAAAATTGTACAGTGGGTATGGGAACTTTCTTAAGCCAGCACGTGTCGCTAGAATCAATTACGAGACTAGCATTATTAGCAACGATAATTCCTGCGTTCAATATCCATATCTTGTCGCCTTGAACACTAGTATTCGGCTTTACTTCATCTGAGGCAGATCCAAGACCTTCTCTTTTAAGCACAGTTGAATTATCTAATTGTTTATCAATATCGGAAAGTCTGGCTAATTTACAAGCAATAGTAATTAATCGTGTTTTAGAGTCGTATTTTATACACGTATTTTCGCTACCATAAGCGTTAGTAAGATAACCTTCTATTGATTCAACTGTGTAGAGAGTAAGATAAATTACCATACTAATTACCAATGTTAGCACTAACATGACGTAATTTGCTAGATTTTATGGATTTTTGTCCAAGTATATCTTTTTCGATAAAACTTCATACTTGGCAAATCATCTCCTTTACCATCAGAAGCGCGTTACATAAGAATTTTTTAAGGTGCAGACCGGAAGGAAAAAACTGGTCCTTTTTAAAGCCTCCGAATGATGTTCTTATTGGAGTCAAATCTATCAGCTTCAAAGATTTCTTATCCCTAGGATCGTATTTGCCAAGATATTTTTTATTTAATTTACTATTTTCATCTCTCCAATAAGCAAAATAATACGGGACGTGTTTGCGTCTGCGGCATAAATACTTACCACATTTGACAAATTCTTTTCTTATAGGAGCGCTTGGAGGAACGGATTTGTACAATTACTCACTAAAACTAACGCACGATGATTTATGCAAACCATACTGTGAACTAAACTTGAAATTGATCTAGTGTTGAAAATGACATATGAAATTATTGCATTCTAATGTCAATACTGTCGGCCAGGCAGACGTTATCGTTATCGGTGTGCCTGATGAATCAAGATCACATGCAAAAAGAAGGGGAGCAAGTAAAGGTCCTGACAGCCTAAGAATCGCATCAAATTCATTTGAATTCTTTGAAAGGGCAGGAAAAATAATTCCAATATGCCCCATGAAAGGGACTCTTGAGAATAAGAAAATACTTGATTTTGGTAATATTCCAAGAGAGGATCTATACAAATTGATTTTTGACATAATTTCTGCAAAGAAATTGCCCATTACCATAGGCGGTGATCATTCGATTACAACAGTCATACTTCAGGCCATATACGAAGCAGAAAAAGGTGATAAGATAACTCTTCTTTACTTCGATGCACATCCAGACTTTGTTTCTTCAACAAGGAATTATTATGGTTCAGTAATTACAGATTCATTCAATTATATTGATTTTACAAAAAGTACTCTTATCGGGACTAGAGCAGCAGAGCCAGAGGAACTAGAAAATGCATCAAAGCAAAAATTGGAAGTAATAACCCCCATAGACATTATTGAATCTGGTATAAACGCTATAGTCAAGAAAATCATATCAAAATGCGGCTCAAGCAGTGTATATCTGTCAATCGACTTGGATTGTATGGATCCTGGTGTGTCCCCAGGCGTATCCGTGCCTGCTCCTGGAGGCCTTTTTCCTCTTGATTTAATCTATATTATAAAAAAAATATCTGAGTGTGCACAGATAGTAGGAATGGACATTGTGGAATTGTGTCCTGATTACGACCTAAATCAAAATACTGCAAATCATGCAGCCAGGATACTAATGGAAACGATATCTTCCTTAAAAATAACGCAAAGATAAATTAGAAACTTAATAGTATTTTCATGCAGTTAATAGTGATAGAATCTACAAAATTTCAGCTTGTGCAATAAAAGGATAGGTGGACAAAAAACAGATGATTAAAAAATTTGCAGATATTAATTGAATTCTGTTCACTTTATAGCTGATTCTCTATCGACGATTTCTTTCATCGATCCAGGTTTGCCAAACTGTTCGGCAATATTTTTGTAGGTCTCTATTTCATGTTTTGAAAGAGGACGTATCTTCTTCATTGCGTCTTCAAAATTTTTCATGTT
>JAJPIN010000201.1 GCA_021324715.1 Nitrososphaeria archaeon | reverse complement strand
CAATAATACAACAGGAAGTGTGGTAGTTGCAACGTATGAACTAAATTATCTAAAAGGAAGAGTAATTGCTATTGGGCTTTATTCAGATGACATTATAGTTAACGGTGCCTTTGATCGTTATTTTGATAGCTTGATTCTACAATATGCCGTAAGAACACAAGATTAATTACAATCATGTCAATAGGTTTGTAAATTGGGCTGTAGTCCAGATGCAAAGTTATGACAAGCAAGCGTAATGCATTATAATTAGGCGACATTTCCCTAGTTTTTACCTTTATCCCAAGAATAAATTTTTGTTAACAGGAGAGCATTTTCCATTCTTCAGCTATACGCGGGCTAATAATCTCACTATAGATGCATCATAAAAACGCTATTTGCAAATTTGGAAAATTTTTAGTATGAAAATAGAGCGCAAAACTAAAAAAATTTTGGTTCTTATTCTCATTCTGCTCCCTATTTTGATGAATTAGATGATGGTGAACGAGTTAAAGTTAACTAGATTCGATTACCGGCAAACGTGAAACGTACCAACAATAATTATTATATAGTGTAGAAAGCTTTACTCTATCATGTATTTTACTTTATTCAATAGTTACCACTTAATAGTTAATTAAGATAACTTAACAATATTAAGTAAGAGACTTATACATTTTTGCCTTATAATAAACTAAAATGTCTCTAAATATGAAACGATCGACAAGGTTTCTTATTGGTAGATACAGTCCAATGATATCACTGTGTGCTTTGGCCGTCTCGCTAATATCAATGCCAGCATACGCACAACAAGCCAATTTTGTAGCAAGCTTGTCAGGTCAAAATCTATCACCGAAAGTCAGTACGGCCGCTACCGGAACAGCGAAATTTAATGTAGGTCCTGATGGGAATATGGCTTACGTAATAGACGGTAAAAACATTAAAGGAATCATAGGAGCTCATATTAGTCTTAAGAATGGGACTGATGTAGCTCAAGTATTTAATCCTTATGTAGAGATTAACGGAAAATCTGGGATCCCTACTGGTGAAGTGAATGGACAAATATCTAAAGGCGTTATTACCGCCAATGATCTAAGTGGGCCATTGAGTGGCAAGACTATTACTGATTTATCAAATCTAATGAAAAATGACTCAATCAACGTTGTCATTCGCACCCAAGGTCATGAGAACGGAGAAATTCAGGGTGCGGTAACTCCCTCAACAACTACTCAGAAACAACCAATATAGGCAGTTCAGCCGATCATGAGGTAACATTGTGAAGTAACATTGTTAATCACGACATATATCCTACTTTTTTGGAGGTTTACTATAGATGACACAAGAAAACTTGAATCTAGATAATGTACTGGAAAAGAAGGTCCGAGCTAAAAAAACTCTGGTGGGTTCCATCGAAGCTAAGTTTGATAGTTTTATCTTGGTCGCTTCACCTTCCGGTATAAAGTACAACATACCAAGATCACATATAGAGCGTAAAATTGGTAACGAGTTAAAGCTTGATATATCGTATAAGGAATTACAAAAATACAGGATTACGGTAGGGTAATATCCTAATTGGGTTAAAATAATCACTCATAATTAGGCTGAATGCAATGGCTGATAGCAGGAATGAAAAATTCCGTTCTGACACTAACGAAGAAAGCTGGTTATCCCGATATTCATTACTGGTCGGAAGAGTGGCTGGAGTACCTGTTTATATTAATTTTAGTTCCGCGTTTATTGTTATTCTTATTGCATGGACATTATCCAGTACGATTTTACCAAACAATTATCCGGGATTCGTACAATCGACCTATATAATAATAGGTGTAGTATGTGCTCTAATCTCACTAGTTTCCATTTTGTTGCATGAAGTGGCCCATTCCATTATAGCAGGCAGATATGGAATCAAATTTCAGAAGATAACGCTATTTGCATTAGGAGGAATTGCTCTAATACCCGATGAAATAACAGTTCCTAAAAAAGAAATATGGATGGCGTTTGCTGGTCCTTTAATAAGTTTCATTATTTCTGGTCTTTCCTTTCTTCTTTGGTTCACATTCATTGAAAGTCATATTTTCAATTCACAAACTTTTCCTATTGATGCGATCTTTTTCTATAGTGCAGCCATTAACTTCGTCATTGGTCTTTTCAATCTTTTACCCATATTTCCATGCGATGGGGGAAGAATTTTGAGGTCTATTCTCTCCTACCGTACTCACGACCACATTACGGCTACATTATCTGCTATAAGGATAGGCATGATTATCTCAATTTGTATACTTATAATAGGCGGGGTTATAGGTTTCAAGTTTACTTTCGTTGGTGGTATTTGGTTAATGTTAGTCGCTTACTTCTTGATGAGAGGATCTAGAATGTACTACGACCATTATCAATATTTGTTGTCCAGAAACTAAACTGCATTAATAATCTTCAATGATCCATTTGAAAAAATAGCTTAATTGGCTTAAGAGCATTTGTACTAGAATTACTTTTATACTTTAGATTTTTATGCATATTCAAAATATCGATAGTAAGAACAGTTTTTACAATCTCAATAGAATAAATAATATTTATAATTGGAGAAAGCCATTACTGCTGGTGGAAGTCAACACTACCAAATTGCAAGCAAAAAAGGAAAAAGCCATTATTGATAAAATTTCTAGAGTCAGTAAAGAATTAAGCTTTCCCAATGATAGAATGACTTTGATAGAACAGATGATCTCTTTAAGCAAATTGTTGATGAAATATGATCTAAATATATCAACCACATTTAGAACTTTAGATGAAAAGGCACAAGATCCTACATACTTTGTAGCAACGTACTTTGATACTAAAGATATAGAGCAAGCATTAGGGGTGCATAGAATGATAAGACTTTTGGCCAGGTATGTTCTTCTTTACGATAAATTTTTTGAGACAAAAAATTATAGATATTTGTTGCTGGCTAGAAAAGTACGTCAGTCCATAAACAAGGTCTTTGCGAGCGAAACTAATAAAGGTCATCTTAAGTATTCAATAGATTTTTCATTAAAACAATTCTCGCCATTTTGGAAATTTGAGCAGGTTGTAAAAAGTCGTATACTGGATGGCAACAGCTTTTCTTATAATGAAATAAGAAATTTTAGTCTATCTAAATCATCAGATGCATCAACAATTTATGCAAGAGTATTAGATGCCAAATTGCCAAGCTTTAATGAAAATGTTTCCCTAGTATTACACTATAATCAAGCGTTACTCGATCTAATGGACGACTGGCAGGATATGGAGGAGGATGTTCGAGGAGATATGCCTAATGTTTTTGTTATGTCGGTTCTTGAGAATGTTCCTTACAGTATAATAAAAAAATACGGCATTACCAAGTTAAGGAATATCATAAGAAATTCATTAGATTTATTTGAATCACCAATTAATAGACTGATAGATGAATATCGCGCATCGGTCAAAAAAATTTCTATCCCTAGTAATCTGGTCTTCATAAAATTGGTCTCGGATCATCATGCTAACGCTTTAAGTCGGGCGATATCTTCATGATTGCTTTATATGGTTATCAACAGAAATCGAGGTAAAAACTAATCTATTGAATGAAAATCGATTAGAAAGAAGAAAATGTAACATGAATAATTACAGAGAGGCAAAAAGATTCGAGCTTTGTGGATTATACAATTTACTTAGAATGTCCATAGGTAACCTCAAACTCGAGAAGATAGGTTTATTTATCGTAGTTATCATAATCGATATTATGAGAGGTAGATGGGCGTCTGCTGCAATAGGTGCAGGGATAGCTAGAAATCGTGCTGCTGGACAAGCACAAGCGCAAGATCAAGCTCACCAAGCTGAAATGGCTCAGTTAAATGCACAACACGAAAAAGAGATGGCACAAATGCAACAGCAAAATGCACAACAAAGTCAAAAACCATCCGGTCAAGAAGATGTAACCCAGAAATTGCAAAAATTAGCGGATCTTAAAAAGCAGGGAATCTTATCGGAAGAAGAGTTCCAGAAACTCAAAATGGAATTATTAGCCAAATTATAAATTCCAGCTTAAACTATTTTACTCAAAATTTTTTTACTTGATAGAACCTTAGGGTATTTAGACGATATACTTCTAAGCTGTTCTAAGCATGTAATCCACCTAACGACTATTTAGTTAGATCATTTGGTAGATCTTTTGAGAATCAGAATCTGGGATTTTTGAATCAGTTTTGTAGGATATTCATTATTTTAATGGATGAATGGAAACCTTTAATGGTAGCTTTAAAGGAATGAGGGCATGACAGAAGCTCATAACAAGGAGATTGCTGAAAAATTTGTTCAGACTATATTTAACGAGAGAAAAATAGATGAGGCAGAAAACTTTGTTACTCCTGATATAACCTATCATGGAATGGAAGAAGTTAAAGGTCTGGAGAATTTCAAACAGTGGATAGGCGAAGATCTCAAGGCGTTTCCTGATATGAATATCACAATAGTAGATACATTTGGGGGACAGGATAAACTTGCAATGAGATGGAACTTGAAAGGCACATTTGCAAAGGAACTTCATGGTAGTCAACCAAGCCATGAGATAGAGAATTGGAAGGATGTAAGCCATGAGAAGTTTGAGACTCAGGGAGTCGAGATTTTCCATTTTCAAGATGGCAAAATCAAGGAAGCATGGACAATATTTGGAAGCATGGACAGTCTTAAATAACTTCAAACGGGCTTGCAGCTTAATCTTGTAGTCTTATTACAGCCAGAGGCTGCAAAACAATAAAAAGATACTTATAATTTCTTTTCTTTATCACAGTACTGAATGTTAACTTCAAATGATTTTCAAAGAGCATTAGTATTCCAAGGAGGCGGTTCGCTTGGAGCGTATGAGGCAGGCGCTTACAAGGCATTTTATGAATTGGCATCTGAGAGAGACAAAATTATAGGAAGAGAAGATAAACCGCTATTTGATATTGTTGCTGGCACCTCCATAGGAGCTATGAATGCATCCGTTCTGGTAAGTTATGTGAAAGAAAAGAAGACATGGAAAGGATCTGCCGAATGGTTAATTAAATTTTGGGAACATCTTGCTACTGAATCAGCTGTTGATAAAATGCCAGGTTTTACTCAATGGTGGGATTATTGGCATTCGCTTAATGATGTTGTAGCAACCAGTGAATCTGCCAGAAGGTACTACAATACAAAGCAGTTCATATTTAAAGGAGTACCTAATGTATTCAAACCTTCTGAGACTTTGAGGGACAAGACTTTTTTAGATCCATCAAATGTATGGTACCAATATAGTAACGGACCTTTAAAGCAAAGTCTAGAGAAATTTGCAAAATTTCCTATAGCAACCAGTTATGAGAAAAAAGAACCCAGACTACTCTTGGTGGCTGTAGATGTACAGGAAGGAAGCACAGTAGTTTTTGACAGTTATGAGAAACAGGATGGTAGTCGCAAAACTGAATATGGACGTTATAGTCCTGAATTTGCACATGATAGTAATGAAGGATTCGAACACATAATCAGGTATAATAATGGAATAGAGGTTGATTTTGTTCTTGCTAGCGGTTCAGTACCTGTCAATTATGACTACACTAAAATAATGGTTGAAAATTACAGTAACGAACACGAAATCAAATCTGAGAATGAATCTGCGAAAAAATCAAAAAGTAGAGAAAGCGCTAATAGAAAAGAACGCTACTTTTGGGATGGTGGGATTATTGCCAATACTCCGCTAAGGGAGGCAGTGATGGAACACCGCAGATATTGGCATTATGTTAGAAAATCTGAGGTTCCACTTTTACGTGCATTCATAATTAACGTACATCCAATTAAACAAGAACATTTACCAGATAATTATGATAGAGTGGTGGATAGAAAAAATGACTTGACGTACCATGACAGAACCTTGTTTGATGAAAGGATGTCACTAATGATAACGGATTATGTCAACATTATCAATAAACTAATCAAGCTGGCTAATGATAATAAGATTAAAAAGAGCTTGGTGGACAATATCTTGCAAAACCAAGCCCTATCGAGAAATTTTATGACTGGGAAGCATTTTAAATATGCAGATATGATAGAAGGCATGGTCTCTGTAGATCTAGTAGTTAGAATAGAGCGAAAAAACGATATGAATACAATAGCAAATAAAACATTTGATTTTTCAGACACTACCATACACCAGCTAATAAAAGATGGCTATGAAGAGGCATTAGACCAAGGATCTAAGATAATCAAGCAGTGGCTTTCTGAACGCCAAAAGAATTAATCTGAATTTAGAAAAGTTTGAACAGTTCATCAAGTCCATGAATTTCTAATTAATGGAGTCCATTTGCAAGGACATGCAGCACAAAACGCTGTTGCATTCAAGCATTAGTTTAGTTTAGAATCAATCTTCCACAATATTGATTATCATTACATGGCCTGAAGGGTAGAATGACCTTCATAGTTTTTTATATTAATGAGAATTAATAATTCCGATTATTCTAGAAGTCATCATATCTTATATATACATAATTATTATGTCTTTACGAGTAGACATCTTTGGCACAAACCAATATGGATTTTGGTAAAGCTTTCCTCGACGGACTCATCGGGAATGCAGTGTATACATTAGAAATTATAATAACAATAATAATTCTAGGTATAATAGTAATTACTCTCATTAGCCTTCTCAGGGTAGCAATTTCAAATCTAAGGAACAGAGAGGGAAAACTTCGTTTACGTATAGATGAGGTAGTATCTCGGTTGCTGCGAGGGCTATTAATATCCCTTGATATCTTGGTTGCTGCAAATATTTTAAAGACTATTTTAGTTCCCTCTCTAACGGAACTTGCAATACTTGTAATTGTAGTAATTGTTAGAGTTTTGTTGACTTTTTCATTGTCAAAAGAGATAGAGAGACAAGAGGGGCACTCGAAGTAATTATTGTAATATTTATGCCTCGGTAAATATTAAGAATTGCATATTTTTCGTGTTTGCCAGTGAAGAGCTGGACACAAGTGTATCGCTAATTTTTGTAGTTTAAGGAATGGCATTATTCCAAATCGTTGACTATGGGAGATCGGATGAATTTGATAAAGGGACTGCAGTATGATCCTCAGCTATTGAGAGCAAACGATCTTGGATCTAGTAATTCAAACTCATCAAGAAATGTATTCCAAACTTCTTCTGGCAGGTGACTTCCGTCTGCTTTGTTCTTCCTCCATTCATCCAAATGATTAATCGCTTTTTTAAAACGGTCTATGCTCATTACCAATCCATAATAATCCCTTACTCTTTCCAGGGTGGTCTTGTAATGTTCTTCATTACCTGAGGCTGTAGCATCAGATATTAGCGCTACATCGTATCCTATGTTAAATCCTTCTCTTAGTGACGTCTCGACGCAAATTGAAGTGTCAATCCCCGTAAAAATTAACAGGTTAATTCCTTCGCTCTGAAGCCACACTCGCAACTCCGTATCTTGGAAAGCTGAATCTCTTCGTTTGATTACAACATGGTCCTTCTCGGTAGGCTTTAATTCGTCAATCGTAACACCATCCCATGTTCCCCTCACGCAAATCGGTATCTTTAGTCGCTCCTGTCTTGTTTTTGGCAGAAAATTGTGGACTTTAGTTAATACGTCAATTCCGCTAGCTTCCTTGACAGCTTCGGTATAAAAAATAGGAATATCTTTACTCCTGCAGTAATCGATCATATTCCTAAGCTTGGGGATTATCTCTCGGTAGTTCGAGGTGTTCATCCCCAACCTATCATAAGAGCCTCCTTTGCTTACGAAACCATTCTGCATGTCTACAACTATCAAAGCAGGTACTATTTTACGGCCTGATGGAAAACTCGCCTGAAACATTTTCAGTGGACGTTATAAAATTGAAATTATATAAGCGTATCCTCTTGGTACCTCAGTCTCAACTGATTTTATTTTTTAAAGATTATCATCATCCTCACAGACACCTATTTTCCAGATTATTTGATGGGATATCAAATCATAGATTAGTAAAGAACATACTTAAATGCGGGTAGAAATCCTGTATCTCATGGCCGAAAGTGAGTTACTGGTAACTTTTATGCTCGGTTTGAGCCTGTTACTAGTTGCTATCTCGGCTGTACACCGTTATACAAGAACTTTCATTATACCTGGAGTTGCAATTTTAATGTTTCTAGGAGCAACGTTAGCAATAGTCCCTATTATTAGTCACGAGGTAGACAAGTTTTATGGGATAATTGAAACTATACCTGAAATAGTATACTTGGTCATTATTCCAATTTTAATCTTTGACTCTGGACGCAAATTATCTGTTGGACAGATGAAAAATGAAGCTATTCCAATTGGCTACTTTGCAATCATCGGAGTAATACTAACTATACTAATTATAGGAATTGGAGTTAATTTTATATTTCACATTCCATTAATAGACGCCTTACTTCTCGGGACTATTCTTGCTGCCACCGACCCCGTAGCTGTCGGAGTAATATTTAAGAAGTTCCCAATTCCGCGTAGATTGAATATAATCATAGAAGGAGAGTCATTATTCAATGACGCAACCGGAGTTATCTCTTTTAATGTTGTTAAAGGTATAATATTTTCAGGCGTTGTTTTTTCTTTTGCAGATGTCTCTGTCTCTTTTATTTGGTCAATGCTAGGTGCAATTGCTTTTGGCACTGGACTAGGATGGATTGGTGGGAAAATTCTTGACAAGTGGAATGCTGATGAGTTTGTAGATTTCACCTTTTCCTTAGGATTGGCTATCGGTGGTTTTATCGTGGCTGACCACTTTTTACATATATCTCCAATAGTAACGACTTTATTTATTGCAATGTTTATCGTTACGCGACATAAAGAGGTCTCAACCGGTGTTAGGAAACTCTTTCACAAGTACTGGGACTATCTAGGTTTTGTTACAAACAGTATCTTGTTTTTTGTAATTGGAATTCCTTTACTTGCAGTAGAATCATATCAAAATAGCGGTGTTGCATTGATAATAATAATAGTAGCTCCATTTGCTATCATGATGTTCTCCAGAGCAGTAGTAATTTACAGCGGAAGTGCATTCTTAAGAATCTTCAGGGTTAGAATTCCTCTTCAATGGCAAAATATTCTAACCATTGGAGGTTTAAGAGGGGGCATAGCAGTAGCTTTAGTTCTCTCACTTTCACCAGACTATCAATTCAAGGATCTATTCATTAGTATAGTAGTACCCTTAATTGCAATTAATTTAGTTGTGAATCCAATTGTTTT
This sequence comes from Nitrososphaeria archaeon, assembly GCA_021324715.1. Lineage (GTDB taxonomy): Archaea > Thermoproteota > Nitrososphaeria > Nitrososphaerales > Nitrososphaeraceae > TA-21. The sequence continues at coordinate 5,051 of JAJPIN010000201.1, read as the reverse complement.
AAACCATTATCTGAAAAAAACATCCTCTAAAATGTCTCAGTCTAATTCTGACATTCATTAATTGGTTGTAATATATATGAGTATTCAGCAAAAAATCATAATTTTTACTTCAGTATTTGTTATTCATTGAGCAAGTGAATAGAAAAACATATGTGGATAGATTGCAGTATAGGATTTTAATGAAATCTACTTTCATAACTGTTATAGCGACAACTTTGATAATGATAGCAACACCTTTTGTCATCATGCAACAAACTCAAGCTCAACAAGGCAATATGATTATCACATTTCTGTCGGGCAAAGAGGAAGTTCCCCCAACTAAATCTGATGCTAATGCTTGGGCCAAGTTCCAAGAGGTTAACGGTGGTGCACAAATTGCTTATTGGGTTAGTATCAGTGGACTAAATAAAATAACAGGGGCACATTTGCACGAAGGAGTTAAGGGTCAAAACGGTGATGTTGTAGCTGTTTTAGCGGGAAATAAATCTGCTACTGGAGGGAATTCAACCATATCGTTGAGCGGAAATATAACAAAGGATGAATTACAAGGTCCACTGAAAGGTAAGGAAGTTTCCAATCTTGTAAGTCAAATGAAAAACTCAAGTATCTATGTAAACGTACATACCGACGAATTTAAGGACGGAGCCATCCGTGGTCAGATTGGCTAATCTCAATCACATAGTGAAATGATTTATGGATGAGCCTCCATCTGAAAAGGTATTTCATAAACTCTGCCATATCTGTTAACTATGACTGTTACTTTATCATGTACGGCCTTTTTCTTTCTTATATAAGAAGATATTTGTGAAGGACTGTCTATCTTGTTTCTGTCTATTTCTTCGATTATGTCTCCTCTTCGCAATCCTGCATTTTCTGCAGGACTAAACGGTTCTACGTTGACTATTAGTGCACCGTGTACTAGTGGCAATCTGTAAAAGCTAGCCAATCTAGGGTTCAACTTTACTGTGCTTATACCGAGCCACGGTCGTATGACATGCCCATTCTCTATCAAATCATCTAGTATCAATTTTACCGTATTAATTGGAACTGCAAACCCAATTCCTTGCCCATAAGGAATTTTTGCTGTATTTATTGCTACTACTTCACCCTTTGTGTTAATTAGGGGACCGCCTGAATTTCCTGGATTTATTGCTGCATCAGTTTGTACTAACTCTAATATCCCATTTTCAAATTGTACGTTTCTATTTAACGAACTAATAATTCCGGCCGTTACTGTTGGTCCCCCAGTTAGTCCAAATGGGTTACCGAGCGCCATGACTATTTGTCCAACCTTAAGCTCCTCTGAGTTTCCCAAATTCGCAGGTTGAAAATTAACCTCATTACGCGTATTTATCTCAAGAGGCTCGGCCGTAAGTACAGCTAGATCAGTTTCTTCATCTGTGCCTACAACTTTTGCGCTTACCTGTTTTGAATCACCAAGGGTTACTCTTATTCTATCAGTCCCATCGATCACATGATTGTTTGTAAGTATATGTCCTCTACTGTCTATGATGACACCTGAGCCTACACCTTGTACTGGAAATACCCTGAAGAGCTGATCTTGCATCATCCTAACACTGGCGATGTTAACTACACTCTTGCTGACTTTTTCAACTGCATTTACAATTGATTCTTCTGACATTGGTATCAATTTGCTATCACTTCATCATACATCATATCGGTCATACGATATAATATAGAGGTATTAGTCTATTTATATATATATCGTATATGCAATATGATAGTTTAACAATAAGTTAAGAGGTTCTATCACGAAAGATCATAGAAGACAGATTCTTCGGAATTGAAACGGTATTATCATCTAAATATCCGATTGTCCTCGCCATTTCAACTATATGTTAAAATATGATATCCTCATTAAACAATAACAAGAATAAAGGCAATATATTTGACACAAAATCCTCACAAGTCGGAAGAAAATTCAGACTCGGATGAACCTCCTGACGGCAATCGCCAGTTAACCAATTGCGTAACAATAGAGGACGGTACCGAAGCTTTTATGCAATGGATGGGCTCACCTGATAAGAAATCACTTACATCTGACAATCAAATAGTTTTAATTAGATTTGTCAATGATGTGCATGCAGTACTATATGACACATCGTTATCAAAGGAAATTGAAGTTAGATTAACATCTGGTATACCGTACTGCAATTTTTGTAAATCTGATGATTGTGCACATATAGGTTTTACCATATGCGTAGAACAACTAGTCAGACATGGACATATTGGTAACGATGAATCCATAGAAGAAATTATTAACAGCTGAATTATATAATATTATATATTTTCAAACCATTTTTATCCGAGCTTCATTACTTCTTATTTCTCCTAAAACCAAGTGAAAATTTTCTCCCCATACCATCGCTATTATCTACAAGTTTCCATCCCATTTTTATTAGATATGGAGTGATAAAAGTTGTAATTATAGTCATCGTACCTACCATTGGCAACACAAAGGAACTTGTAGTTCCCACATCAGCTCCACCCTTAGCCACAACTAGGGCAAGCTCTCCTCCTGATGATGAGAGACCAAAAGCAGCCTTTAACGACGCTTTGGTATTATATCCTTGAGATCTTGCAGACAGGTATACAGTGAAAAATTTTGCTCCTATTGATATCCCTATGAGTAGAAGGGCTGGCAAAATAAGACTAGGTATTTTTGTAATATCCATTAAAGCACCTATGGAGACAAAAAATATTGCTCCAAACATGTCCTTAAGCGGTGTAGCTAACACACGGGTAACGGAGTGAACTTTTGACTCTGCAATCAATACCCCCGCGAAGAACGCTCCCGTAGCCACAGATATTCCGATCTCATATGCTAGATATGATAAGCCAAATGCGACACCAAGGATCGCAACAACCAGAACATCATGTTGATTGGCTTTACCAATTAGATTTACTAACTTTGGTACTGTCTTTGAACCTATGAATAAAACTCCCCCAATAAATGCAAGGACTGAACCAATGGATATGATTAACTCAATGCTGGATAATTGGCCAGTGGACGAAACCGATTGTAGTACTGCTAGCATAGATATGATTATAATGTCTTCAATTACAGCAACACCCAATATTATTACTGAGGCTTCTTCTTTAATCATTCCAAGTTCATCCAAAATGCGCATTACAATTACAGTACTTGTTACTGAAATGGCCAACGCCAGAAAGAGACTATCAGCGAGCGAGTAATTTGCGGCTTGACATACCAAATACCCCGCTGTAAATGTACCTAACGCCTCGCTGAACGCTATGACCAATGCCTTTTTTCCGATCCTCCTTAATTTTTCTATAGGGAACTCCATACCAACTACAAACAAGAGTAAAATAACGCCTATCTCAGCAAACAGATTGAGAACATCAAAATTACTTATCAGACTGAAAGGTGGAGTATAAGGTCCGATTATCATGCCTGCGATGATATATCCTATTACCATTGGTTGCTTGAGTTTGTATGAAATCATTGCCATTATAGATGCAACAATCATGATTATCGTAAAATCCTGCAAAATAGCACCGATTTCAATTACCATTGTACACTATCTCCCAGTAAGCATTACACACCTCATTATAAATATCTTAAAAGTTTTGTAGTAACTGACAATGGATCCAGAATTTTGTACGAAATTGTGTTTCATTACTATTTTACAGACTAGATATACTCTTTCATCATATAGCCTACGATATTAATTCTATTGCGCCATCTAAATCTGGATACTGAGATATTTAACATAGTGTCTTTGCTGCTCGTACCTTTTATTAACGGCATTTCCTAAGATAAATTATTAGACAATATAATCTTCAGTTAGACGATTCATACACATATCAATTTTTTTCTGATAGAAATGAATGCAATAATTCGCATATTATAGCGGGTTTCTCAATGAAGGGGGCATGCCCAGCATCTTCTATCATTTTCAGTTTGTAATTCTTAAATACCTGCTTGAACGGCTTGCTATGCTCTATTGGTATCAAATTATCGTTTCTGCCCCATATTATCAATGTAGGAATATCTTGAATCGACTTTAATCTTGATAAGTCAATTTGCGTCGTAGTACTATTTTGGTAAGCTGACAAAAAAGGATATTTTGCTCCAGGTGAGCTAATCCATGTTATAAAGGTGTTAACAACAACGGGTAAGACCTTCCAGGGCTGAGATACCAGTTGTTCAAATACACTCCTCACGTTGTCATATGTAGGATAATTAGCAGCATTAAGATATTGCTCAAGTAGAGGAGTTGGCTCTTTCAGAAAGCCTGAAGAATCTAATAACACAAGTTTTTCTATCAGTGCCATATTTCTTATAGCAAATTCAACAGCTATGTATCCTCCTAGTGAATGCCCTACTAGTGTAATTTTTTTATCATCACCACTAATCCCAATTTTCTCAATAAATTCTAGGATGAATTCTGAGAATTTTTCGATGGTGTAATTAACGTCTGTTGGCTTGTCACTTCCTCCAAAGCCTATTAGATCAATAGCTATTGTGTGATAATACATTGATAACGCGTCGGGAATATCTAACCATCTATCGGCCGACGAACCAAGACCATGTATAAACAAGACGTGTTTATTAGTAACCCTATTTCCGTGTATTGATTCCAAGTATCTCATTTTAATATTATTATTTAGTAGGATAGATTTGTCTTCCATTGGTACGTGGATTAATCTAATGATGCCTTTTATATGCGGATCTTTTTGTCGAACATTCGATTAGTTGAAAGAGAATCTTAATTTGAGTTAAATTAAACTATTATCGATTATTTTTAATGATATCTCAAATAGTCACGCCGCATTTATGATCTCATAAATAGAAGATAATTAGTTCTGCCAATTTTCCATATCTTGACGAAATTTAAAAAATAGAAATATAATACGGATAGTGTGATGCATAATTTGAGTATTTATGGCAACTTGGATATGACAGCAATTAAAGAATAGGATATGACATAAGTATGTCCTAAGGTGGTCGACAGTTTCAGTGCCAACTTTGTCATTCCTCTATTCTGTACTTATCTATTGACTGT
>JAJPIN010000249.1 GCA_021324715.1 Nitrososphaeria archaeon | reverse complement strand
GTAATTCATGTGATGGAACAAGTTCCAATAACACATATTGGGTCAGAAAAACTGTTAAATGAATTTCTTCAAGCCTATAAAAAAGAAAATCAAGAGATACTTTCAAAATGTTCAGAAATTGCTACTCAAAAAGGATTGACTATCAATACATTTCTTCTTGAGGGTAATCCTGCTTCCGCAATTTTGGATTTTAGCAAAAAAGAGAAATTTGATCTTTTGATAATGGGAAGACGAGGACTAGGAAAGTTCAAGGAATTGATACTAGGTAGTATCTCAAGCAAGATTGTCCATCACTCCCCAAGTGCAGTTTTATTAATAAGGTAATGCTGCTGAATGTCTGCAAATTGTAATTTTAATCCATATCCATTTTTGTTAACTGTCATTACAATTAAAGATAAGTTCACCACCACAATACGATGACGAGAAAATGTCCACTGACCCTGATTTTACAATGACTGAAAAAGCGGGCCTATACAAGGCTGTCTTTTCTCGCAGAGATGTTAGATCTCACTTTATTGACAAAAAGATACCAGATGACGTGCTTGTTAAGCTTCTAAATGCAGCTCATCATGCACCGTCGGTTGGCTATTCGCAACCCTGGGATTTTATTGTAATAAAGAATAAAGTTACAAGGCTAAAAGTTAAGAACTCATTTATTATTGAACGAGAAAAATCTATCTCTTTGCTTGATAACGATCTAGATAGACAAGCTAAATATACTAAATTAAAATTAGAGGGAATTTTAGAATCTGATATTAATATATGTATAACGTACGATCCTGAAAGGTTTGGACCTTTTATTTTAGGAAGAACTTCAATACCAGAAACGGGAGAATATAGTGTTTGTTGCGCTATACAAAACCTATGGTTAGCTGCTAGGGCTGAAGGAATAGGGGTAGGTTGGGTAAGCATACTCTCAATTGAAGATCTACGCAATATTCTAGGAATACCCAACCATGTTAAACCAATAGCATACCTTTGTCTAGGATATGTCAATAAATTTGAGGATATACCTGATTTAGAAAGAGCAAGGTGGCTAAAAAGAACGATACTTTCTAAAGTAATTCACTTTGAGGATTGGAATAATTCAGAGCTGAGCACCTGGAACAATACAAATAAGTTGATACAGAATTTAGATCGTAATTCAGATGTCTAATATCGGTGCTAAATACTAATATACATAATAAAAAATTAATTTTATGTTGAATCTATAAGAAGACTCAGGCAGATAGAGATAGTTCGTAACAAATACTAAATACATGTCATGAGAAAGTAAATCGTTCTTGGATTGGTAGAAAGAAAGAATGTTAAAAAAAATTCTAATTCACCATTCAGGAAATTTTTCGAATCAATACCTGGTACGCTAAAATCGTTAGGTCCTGGGTTAATTACAGGTGCTTCAGATGATGATCCATCAGGTATAGCAACGTATTCTCAAGCCGGTGCAAAGTTTGGTCTTGGGATGTTATGGATGGCTTTATACCTATTACCAATGATAATTGTCATTCAAGAGATGTGTGCCAGAATTGGTCTACTAAGTGGAAATGGTTTGGCCGCTCTCATAAAGAACAAATATTCTATCAGAATTGTTTATCCAATATCAAGTCTCCTTATAATTGCAAACACAATAAACATTGGCGCTGATATAGGAGCCATGTCCGCATCAATTAAGATCTTGTTTCCTCAAATTCCACTTGTGGTAACGTCCTTGCTCTTTTCGGGGATCATAATTGCTTCAGAGATTATGATTCCTTATGACAAGTATGTTACTGTATTGAAGTACTTGGTACTTTCACTTTTTGCATACGTCATAACAGCGATTATTGTAGGAGGTAATGCCGAAGAAATTTTTCTTGCAACCATTGTTCCTCACATAAGTTTTACCCCGGAATTTGCAGTAATGTTTGTTGCTGTTATAGGCACAACTATGTCACCTTACCTTCTTTTCTGGCAGACGTCCGAAGAAGCTGAAGAAGATGTGGCAAAACACAAGATTAGAGAGATAGGGAGGGGCAGGCCCAATGTAACTCGAAAAGAGATCAAACTCATGAAAAGGGACATATGGACAGGCTTGTTCTTTTCACTATTCATTATGTGGAGCATAATAATAACCAGTGCGGGTAGTCTTTACACAAACGGTGTAAATAACATTCAAAGTGCAGATGAAGCTGCACTTGCACTTGAACCACTAGTCAAAACATTTCCTCATGCAGGGCAAATAGCTAAAGTAATATTCGCTCTTGGAATCATCGGTACAGGACTACTCGCAATACCAGTCCTAGCGGCATCATCGGCGTTTGCAGTATCAGATACTTTTGGATGGAAAGAAGGCTTAGAAAAGAAATTTAGACAAGCCAAATCATTCTATTTGATAATTATCGCTTCTACTTTAGTGGGTGTTTTTATCACATTCTCCAATCTTAATCCAATTCAAGCATTGATACTGGCAGCCGTTATAAATGCAGTGGTAACAGTACCTATTCTGTTTTTGGTAATGAGGATTGCAAATGATAAAAAAATACTAAAGGATAAAACCAATAGTCGATACTCTAACATAGTTGGTTGGGCTACATTTGCAATCATGTCAATTGCTGTCGTAATTATGGCATTTAGTTTAGGTAACGTTCTTTGATTCAACGAATAACTAAGACGTGTTATTAGCTGAGATTTACAATAATACTAGGGGATCTTCTCGTACTAATTAGATGGAAGAACGTACTATCAATCCTTGAAACTAAACCTTTTTTCTTTGTTTCAACCATCTTTGTTTCTAATATGTTTATCAAGGACTTTCTTTATAGTTTTGGTAACGATGGGAAGAATTCTAGGATCATCTACTTTTGGTATTATATAATCATCTTTAAGATGAACCTCTTCAACTATTCCCGCTATTGCATATGCTACAGACACCAGCATATTCTCACTCAAATTATTGGCTCTAAGATCCAGCAAAGCTCTGAGTATAGAAGGAAAGACAACTGCATTGTTTATCTGATTTGGAAAGTCAGATCTGCCTGTTGCAACAATTCTTGCACCATATTCAAAAGCGTATTTTGGAAGTATTTCAGGATCTGGATTACTTAGCGCAAATATTATTGGATCCTGATTCATTGATTCAATCATTTGTTTATTTAAAATATCCATCTTTCCAGAAACGCCAATAAATATGTCTGATTTACTAATCACATCTTGTAAATCTCCCTTCGACTTTGTAATATTTGTGTTAATGGCTATTTCTTCCTTGTATGGATTCTGACCATCTATATCCACCCTTCCTTCGTATATCGCACCTTTAGTATCAACAACAATAATGTCCTTACATCCTGCAGTTTGCAAAATTTTGAATATCCCATATCCTGCTGACCCCGAGCCTGATATGACTACTCGTACTGTCTGTATTTGCTTCTTTACCAACTTCAGTGCATTTATCAGTGCTGCGAGAGTAATTATGGCAGTTCCATGTTGATCATCATGAAAAATAGGTATTGATACTTCTTTACTTAACCTTTCAACTATTTCTAGAACTTTCGGTGATTCGATATCTTCTATATTTATTGCACCAAAATTTGGTTGTATTATTTTAACAAATTTTATTATCTCTTCTTTGTCTTGGGTGTTAATGCATAGTGGAATTGCGTTTATATCTCCTAACGCCTTGAATAAGACAGATTTTCCCTCCATTACTGGTAGTGCACCTTCCGGACCAATGTTGCCCAATCCAAGAACTCTTGTTCCATCACATACTATCGCTACATTATTCCATTTTGATGTATAATCATAAGCTAGTTTCTTATCATTACTAATTTCTAACGCTACATATGCTACACCGGGCGTATAAATTAGACCTAGTGTTCCCTTTTCTCCAGATGCATTGTCTAAAGAAACCCTGCTCCGAATTTCGGTTTTCCCCCTTAACATCCTATGAAGGCTAATCGCATCATCCTTTAGTGTCAAATGTATTCAATTGTGAATTCAATTATATTTTATTTTGTTTTTAGTGCATCCCGCTCATTTTGTTTATCTAATAGCGAAATATTGGATAAATCGAATTCAAAATTAAGGCTCCCCCCCTCTATCAAGTTATACATATTTTATAAATCATAATTTTGAACTTTCACAAGTGTCTACCCATAAAGTGTCAATGAGAAATAAGCGAATGAATAATGCAGAATTGGAATTACAATATGCTGTTAGAGACGGAGCCGGAAACCATCAAGAAGATGAAAGGAAAATCACCGACACTATTGAGCATGAAATCGAATGTCCAAGGTGCTATAATATTATGACTCTATGTTCAGATTTTGATAGTCTCTATTATCTTTGTGAAGAATGCGATTTCTCCTTGTATACATTAAAGTAAT
>JAJPIN010000140.1 GCA_021324715.1 Nitrososphaeria archaeon | reverse complement strand
GTAAATAAAGTAAAAATATCGGATGAGCATATTGGTTTTAAATGGATTAATATTCACACTTCAGCCAATCAATTAACTTATTCTAATGCCAAAAATGCATTGCAATACGCCATAAATTTTTTACGTGAATTCCATTCAAACATTAATTATTAGATAATCACTATCTTCACTTGGTGATGTTAAGCAAGGATTCATATTTTTCATGCCAAATGACTTTCTTCAAGTCAACTTTATCGTAAAATTATATATAGAATATTTTTCATTCCATGATAAAGATAATTCAAGCTTATACGCCGGTGAACCTAAATCATGGAACACTTAACATTTTCTCGTTAATAGAATTCCTTTGACTTGAGCAATTTTGATAATGTTTTGTGCTTGTCTCTCGAATTTAAGATGGAGCGGCCTATTATAAGATAGTTACTCCCATTATCAATCGCTGATTTAGGGTTCCCTCCTTGAGTACCAATACCAGGGGAATAAATGGGAATTTTGGTAATGGACGTGATATGTTTCAAAGTCTTCAAATGGGTAGCTCCTACAATAATGCCATCAACCCTACTCTTTTTTGCATATTGTAAGAAGATTTCAAACATTGGCAAAAGTTTACTTTCTTTTGAACCTTTCTGCATTATATTCAAACCATATCCCTCTTTAACATTTTTATGGCTCATATAAACAAGTGAAATTACCCCCATTCCAAAATTGTGTGCAAGACGAACGAGGGATCTTAATTCAGTTAATCCAATTATTGGATTTACAATCACTGAATCGAAACCCATAGAATGTAAATATCTTAATGTTACATGATTTGTATTTGTGACATCGTTTAATTTTATATCAGCTATCGATAGTAAACCATACGAATGTATAACTCTATTAATCTTTTGTATGATGTTCTTACTAAATGGTAGTAAAAGGTGAAAATTAATTTTAATAGCGCATAAATATGGATTGAGATGCCTTATTAAATTTTCAATATATTTTAAATTATGGTAACGTGATCCCAAGTCAAGGGCAAGTATTATGGAGCTTCTATTATTAGCCGATATTTTAGCAATGCGTTCTTTGTATGGGTAAACTTTATTCATTTACTTTCACAAGAGGATGAGCCCCAGATAATTTTATTAATTTGATGTAAATATATCCATGTTCTTCTATGTTATTTGTAAATATCGGATCTACTGATTTTAAACTAGAGTATTTTATAAAACAATGAAGCGGGTTGTCTGGAATTGTAGTATAATAGAAGTAGGAGATTCCGTCAGATTCAGCCATATTCAGCGCTGTCCCTACAACATATTTGGATTTCTTTGTACTCTTAAATACAAATAGCGGAAGTGGTGATTCCTCGTATATCATTTTATATGAGGCTATTTTTACAAGACTTTGGAAATTACTCAGTTTGATTGGCTCATAATTTGAATTCTTTACACGTTTTGGTCTACGCCAAAAGATTGCCGGAAATTTTTCAACTGATATAACCGGAGAATATATGACTGCTGGATTTTGTATGTTTTCCACTATTGCTACATCTTCGTTTCCATTGCTGTTTCTATATGCAAGATATTGACCATGGCTACTATGTTTGACATAATATATTACAGGTATGCTATTGAGAAAATCAATCTGTGTTGCCAATAAATCTTCTTTGCCAGATTTGAATGAGAATGAAAGAAGGGGTGTTCGTTCAAAAGCGCAGACGAGTCTGCCAAAATCGTGGATTGTTGAAACTTCTATAAAGAAAGGCGATTTAAGTTGCAATGCTGTACGTTCTTTAACAACAGTATTAAAATCATACGAATAAAGGAGGTTTATTCACACAAATCACACCTGAACGTTGAATTAATTGCCAATCCGGCGATCTATTATTTCGTTAATGTCCACTCCGGTTCCTATGAGAACTGCCTTAACACCTAGACCGTCTTCTATCTTCTCGATGAAACCTTTTGCTTGAGACGATAATTTGGAGTATTCATTTACCCCAGCACAATCTGGAAAGACTACGTCTAATTTAGTAACAGCGATTTGGGTTGCACCATTTATCATTACCGATTTCTTAGCCAACTCCATATTAAAGGGGGAAGCTCTTCGTTGTCTACCAGTTACACTTCCGTATTCTAACCAACCCAATTTACTTGCTTCTTCGGCACTAATTTCATTTTCTAAAGGCCCACCTCCTACTCGGGTAACATATGACTTAAAGACAAGGATTACATCATCGACCTTCGTTGGTCCTATACCAATATCAGAACATATTCCAGAAGCAGTAACGTCTTTGGAGGTTACAAACGGATAATCACCATGGTATAATGACAGAAAGGTTCCCTGCGTTCCTTCTATGATTACATTTTGGTTTTCGTCAATTGATTCATTTACAATGTTAGAAACATTTCCAACGTATTGCTTTAATTCATCTATGTCTTTGGCTAATTTCAGGATTCTCAATGCGCGATCGGAATTTGCCGGACCGGTACCACTTCCAGTAGTGCCAACTATTTTCTTTAGGTGCACATCGTTCATATCGCGCTTCATGTGGGATTCGTGAACAATTCCACATTGACTGTCTATTATTATTCTTTTTTCCGCATTATATTTCTGTGATTCCTCCCTCAAAACTTCTGGTGTAACTAGGACTCCCGCGCCAATCAAGAGTTTGGTTTCAGGATTCAAAACGGCACTTGGCAACATGCGAACCTTGAAACTTTGATTATTGTAAACAAATGTATGACCAGCGTTTGCTCCAACTCCTCCTCTTACAGCTATTTTTGGGTCATCTTTAATCGATAGGTAAGCAATAATCTTTCCCTTTCCTTCATCGCCATAAAATCCCCCTACTATTACTGTGCAGGTCATTTTCAGATCCAATTGTATTAAGAGTAAATATAAGGATAATCAAGTTGTGAGCTAGCTAGCTGAGTTAGAAAATTGTATTTGAATAATTCAGAAATTCTAACGATTTAGGATTTATCACATTGTGCGGCTTGACCATGTTTAAAACGCGCGATGATTAGTGCATTTCACTGACACAATTTTATATAGTCGATTTGAAATAATGATACTATTTAAAATGGATTACGCAAAGTTGTGTAAACAGATATTAGAACTGGATCCAAAAATTCGTTTTGCAGGTGTATGTGATGAATCGGGTGAAATAAAATTTGGCGGTCAACGTGAAGGACTTGTGAATTTATTAACAGCTGAGGAAACGAAGAGATCAAATTTGCAGGCTCTTGCCAGATGGGGTTTACGCAATTCCTTAGCATCCAAAGTGGGCAAAGGAAAATATGCGATGGCAGAGTATGAAAAGATAAAACGAATAACCGCCCCGCTAGATAGCGATCATCTCCTGCTAGTTACTACCGAAGTAGATGCAGATCATCAAAGTATAATTAAGAATGTTTTGGAATTAATTCAAACATAGTCAACAGTAAATTTAATCTGTCTTTTTGGTTGTTGTCGAGTAAAAAAGTTCACTCGAATCTAGTCTTCCTTTATCCATTGATGTTCGTGTTCTGTGTGCTCATGTGATGCTCCTACACCAGTTACAGCACCCATGAAATCACCATACACGGCTATGACATCCTTTAAGTCTGAAAGCTCCTTAAGAAATTCTAATGTTAATTTGTTGTTAAAAGCGTAATGCGTTCCGCTATCATGTATTGTCGGATTCATCCCAGTTTTGGTAATGATATAAGTTCTCATTTCTTCAGAATTTACCTCAGGCTTTGTAAAAACCTCTATCAAATAAAAAGGGTCCTTTCTTGGATTATTGCGTATTCGCATTAACAGATCATGAATGAGTTTGGGATGAACCTTCGGAAGATGAATTTCATATAGAGTATGTAGCCCTTCAAACACTCTTCTTATTTCATTGAGTTCTGACATTATTATTTTCAATTAATAATATACCTCTCAAAGTATATGAGCATTTTTGAACATCTCGATTACTAAGAGTTATTTTTTAGTTCATATGGGTCTTCAGAAATTGAATGGTTTATTTGTTTCCTGACCATTCTAGGACTCATCATGAATGGAGAAATCGTCTCAGTTCAAGTAAATCAATATCGAATTGATAAGTAAAACTGACAACGTAAGTATAATGTGATACCTTATAGTCTCTGATTACGAAGCAGTAAATAGAAATAGTCCATTAAATATGTTAACGATAGCTTAGAGTTGATATCAAGTAATGTACTCAGACTCCAATAAAAATAGCATAGAAAATTTGCTTTTCATTATCGCGAATTTACCAGATTTTCTGAAATTGCCAATCTGTCGAACTAAAGTCAAGGAATTAGTGGAAATGACAGAAGCAGAAAAAAAGGAGGCTATCATTAGAAGTTTAAATTCTATGACCATGATACAACCAGATAAGCTAACTGGATTAACTAAAATATGGATGAAGGCGATATCCGAGATAGAACCCGATCAACTTACCCAGATATTGTATTGTTATCTTAGGATATTAAAGAGTGTTAACCTTTTTAAAAAATTTGATCCGAAAATGATATTAAATGAATTTTTTTCGCTTGAAGTGGATGAAAGGAATAAACTACTGGTTTGTCTTAGGGAGGCTTTATTTCTGAACCCAGATAGAGAAACTATTTTGAAAACTATTCCCATGAATATTGCTAAAGTGATATTCAATTAGGGTGTTTCAGGATTTTCAGGATTTTTTTTCAATTCTTCAACTTTGTCTAGACCAAAGAAAGCTCTTTCATATTTTTTTAATGCCTTCCTGTGTTCTGGTAATGACATGTCTAAATGCATTTCATTAATCACCATAACTCCATAAGTAGTCCATTCCTTCCAACACTCATTGCACGACGGATACTTTAATGAGGAAGCGTCCTCAACATCACTTTCATCAAAATTTTTACCACATTTTAAGCAATTCATTTACTGATGATTATGATTAAAGGATATTTTATTGTTTTATTGAAATGAATCAATTCAAATTAAATAATGAGGTTTTTTATAACTATGATACTTCCTAATATGGTCCCTCATCATTTCCATACCTTCAAAATCCACATTGCACTTTTTACATTCATATATATGATTATCATGCATAGTTTGAAAATGGCTCATCAGACTTTCCAATGTACTAAATTTTTCTCCACAAAAAGTGCAGGAACTTTTCTTTAATAAACTAAATTTGCGAAAATTGAACACAATTAAGAGGAGGTTTTTTAGTATTTATATTATTATCATTTTCGAACAAAGGTCTGAGTAAAACTATTGCATGAAGCGAACGCTCAAAATAATCAAAATATTATTATCCCTTTTACAAATATCTTTTTAAATCTCTAATGACTAACCCCGATCTCAAATTCTATTCACGAAATACAGAAGATGTTGCAAGGGATTTGGTAGGCAAAATACTAGTAAGATTGTATGACGATGGAACCAGAAGGGTGCAGCGACTATCTGGATTAATATGTGAAACTGAAGCATATGGTTCAAAGAATGATCCTGCAAGTCATGCGTATAAAGGCGTAACGAATAGGAACTCAATAATGTTTGGTGGAGTTGGTAAAGCCTATGTTTATTTTATTTATGGAATGCATCATTGTGTGAATGTTACTGCCCATTCTCCGTGCAGTGATGCAGGAGCAGTATTGATTCGATCGTTGATACCAATCGACGGAATATATACTATGATGCGACTTTCTAATGTAGAAAGCAAATTCAAAATAACAAATGGACCGGGCAGATTGACAAAGGCACTGGACATAAACAGGTCCCACAATGGCCTCAATCTATCTGATAAGCAATCTACATTGCAAATAGAAAATGGTATAAAGCCCAAACAAATTGTTACGACTACAAGAGTAGGTATAAGCAAAGCCAAGCAAAAATATTGGAGATTTCTACTTGGCAATGATTAAGCATCAAAAGGTAAAATTCTATAATATTTAGATCGCTAGTATGCTTAATTACCAATATTTGGCCTTTATTTTCTCGATTACCATTTCGTGTTCGGGGCCTTTTCTTCGGGCATATCTTTCCATTGCGCCTAGAGGAACACCTCCAAGAGTTCTTGCCAATCCTGCAAAAAAGAAATTCTTTATTGGATTATCACGGCCCACCTTATGCATAAATTTCTGAATTCCGTATTTGAAATTATGTTGCCATGTTTTGTACATGACTCCCAACTTGGCAGGGTCCATTGTATTTCCAATATCAAAGAATTCCGATTTTTCAAGTAGCCCAATAGGAACAAATGTCAACGGAGTTGTTGTAAACTTAGAATCAGGCTGTTCCATTTCCAAAGAATGAATTAGTTCAATAGTTTCCCAGCTGTCTTCAACAGTTTCATCATTGTCTAGTCCCATTATTAGCGTAAACGCTGGAACCCAATAGTTTTCATTTAATGTCTTTATCCCATTTTTTACAACCCAATGCCATTCCGATGGCTTAAATGGAGATAATTTCCTATCTGCATATTTTCCAATTAGTCTAATACTTCCTGTTTCAAAACCACACTGGATACCTATCATATTATCTGGTGACGATTTAATTATTTTTGAAATATTGGGTATTAGTCGCTCGTCAGCGATTGCGCCAGCAAGAGTGCCGTGGGTTGGATTGGTGTGTTCTATACCAGTGGACATTATCCCAGAGAATAATTCTTCTAGGGCTTCTCTGTTTGGCTGCATGTTCTTGGTTGTTCTTGGATTCAAACCATATACGAAAATATCATCACTATGTACCCACGCATTCTTTAATCCACCATATTTCATATTGACTTCTATTTCTTTTACGACTTTCTCGACCGGATAATATCTCAAAGGTCTGAGAGTTACATCGCAAAACTTGCAGCCACGTCCACAGCCTCTCATTACTTCAATCATTCCATGCATACTAGGGTTAATTATGGTTGGAATTTCATCAACAGATGGCTCATTCCAATAATGTATAAATCTACCATGATACGTCTTATCGCCTCTTTCAAATTCCTTTATCTCAACTTTGAAAGGATTTTTCTTGAATGGATTTGCAGTTTCAAGCTCATTATTGACTAGTGCATCAAAAAACTTTGCCCCAGCACCATCAATTTCCGGACCTATTCCACCCAAATCACCTTCCACGATTCCATACAAACCATATTCTTCAATTTTTGCAGGATCGTAATTGTATTGCCAAGTTCCGGAAGCACCTGCTACCACTTTTGCTTTGCTTCCATTTTTTTCCTTTGCTCTGTTAATTTTCATATGGAGATCCTTATTATAGAATTCGTCATATGAGATCTGTTTTCTCCCATAAGTAAAAGTCATAGTTACAGGACCCATGCCAAGAGGATCCATTTCATATGTCCCTACAACTTCAGTTTCGGGGCCAATGAATTTCTCTATATAATCTGGATGTGCAACTACTACATCCTCTTTGTTATAACCGTCCCTGATTAAGGAAGCTTCTACTTTCCTAAGCCCATAAGGCGCATAATTTGCAACCCCATTATGATTTGATATTGGATTACAAATGAAATCAAACAATAATCTTGGGGTAACTTGATTGCGAAGGATTTTGTATACTAAAGTGTCATGTGACCTATTTGGATCAATAGCAGGTGCGCAACCAAAAAAAGATGCTAACGATATGCCTCGATATGGAGACATTAAAGTTCGATCTGCAGTAAGAACAATCTTTGGATATTTCAAGTGGTCCTTATACATACGTTAAAAACGAAGATTTTAAGTTTTCCAAATTATACAAAATATATTTGAAATTCTTACTTTAAAATGATTCTCAGAGTATCATTATCTTGCAATATGTGATCCAATCCTACCTTTTGGGAACTAAACTTAACGCTGCTACCCCAAACATAAGCGTACTTAAAGTTCTTGACAAAATTTCTGTGAATCTTTAGACACACATCACGAATAGTACAATTTTGTTTCATTATGAGAGGCTCATTATCCATTTTATCCCCTCTAGGTTTGAGGAAAATTCTAATGAAAGTCAATTTTTCATAAATAGACCTTTTCAAATTCTCAACGTTTATTTTACGATCGGCAGAGATGGGGATAAAACCTCGTATCTTATAATCAATTTCTGAAATGAAATTACTATCCACCAAGTCGATTTTATTCAATACCACTAATGCAGGTACGTAAATCCTATTACCAGAAACTACGTCTATTAATTGTTCAACGGTTAAGTTTGGTTCCTTGATTATTATGCGCCCGTTATTTATGCCATGGATTCTGAGCACTTCGCTGACTAAATTATTTGGGATATTAGACACTTGGTTGTGAATGGATAAGCCGCCATGATGTCCCTTTTCTATAAAGACTTTTGGAAGGCCCTTGTTAATCCTTATTCCAGCTTCATGAAGTTCTGTCTCCAACGTCTTTAAAAGCTCTGGTTGGAAAACATCTAATACAATTAGTACCAGGTCTGCATTTCTTGCAACTGAGAGGACTCTCCTTCCAAAGCCTTTCCCCTTAGATGCGCCTTCTACTATTCCGGGAAGATCAAGCACCTGAATTTTAGAACCATTGTACTGCATCATTCCTGGCACAGCAGTTAGAGTAGTAAATTGATATGATCCAGTACGCGAATTGGCATTTGTTAATGCATTCAGTAATGTTGATTTTCCTACGCTAGGAAATCCTACAAGAACAACTGAAGCATCGCCAGACTTTCGAACGTCAAATCCCTCATTTTCCTTGCCTGATGAGACAGTTCTCCCGTGCTTATTTTCATCTAAATCGCGCCTGAGTTTTGCTATTTTCGCCTTGAGTATTCCGATATGGAATTCGGTTGCCTTGTTTATTTGAGTCCTATGAATCTCGTCTTGTAATGCTTTAATTTTTTCAGGAATTCCCAGGGTAAGACCACCTATGGTATTTTTCTTTCATTTGATAAATATTTTTGTTCATTCATCATGCTAAAATCATTATGGAAAATCTGAAAAATAATCTACTTATTAAATCTGTAATATAGAAAATTACATTTCTATTGTTGTACGGTCTTTTTCCTCCCATGAAAAAAGATCACAATTGGTATAGGCGACAGAATTAATCCGATCAGTACATAATTAATTGGCGGTATGAGAAAGATTCCCATTTGCGGAATAACTAATTTGACTTTTCCAATGAAATTATTAGAGTTTATCGGAAAATCAACCCCAGGTATGGAAACAGGGCTTGAATCGCCTTTTGTTATTATTATCTTCTTGCCATTTTCCGATGTTATTTCAGCAACACGATGCACTATTATTCTATCTTCCCCCGCCGGCTTATTGAATACTATGATGTCGCCCACTTTGGTGCTATTAAACCCGTGTCCATCACCGATAATTACGAGATCATTTATCTTCAGCGTTGGAAGCATTGTATCGCTAGAGATTACAAACAATGGCAATGGATTATCTGATTCAATTTCGAAGTAATGGTAAATTGAAATAATAATTAAAATTCCTAAGACAAAAACTATGATGTCTTTGATAATAGTTGGAAGACGTGATTTTTCATCTAACAAATTATGAAAAATTATTTATGTAGATCAGATAAATCTTTAGATTTTTATTATTATGGGGCAGCTCAGTCTAATGCCTTTTCATCATATTAGATGATTATTAGTTTAACTCTGAATCTTCACCGCTGCCATAATCCTCTTGATTTTTTTGGTATTTAATATAATCGTCGATTGCTGAGTTTGCTTGCAAATCTGCGTAATAATTTTCAGTTCTCACGATGTGTCTATATTCAACTACATCAAATAATTTTTCAAGATTGGAAACTTCCATTGACATGTTTTTTAATTCTAGATTTCTGATTTTGTATTTTTTTGAGCGTTGATTAACTAACAAATTGCTATCTGATTTGATTCGAATCAACTTAGTTTGGAAACTGCATATTTGTAACGCTCTCTTTAGCGCAAAATATTCTGCTTGATTATTTGTCTTTATTCCAATGAATTCTCTGTAACTAAATACTCTGTTCTTTTCCTTAATGCCAATTATTCCTATCCCTGAAAGCCCAGGATTTCCCCTACTTGAACCATCAATGTAAATCTCGTGCAATAAAACTCAATATTGATGCCTTAATATAACATTAACAATAGCTATCTAACAATCAAATTTAGCATTGCAATTTTTCAGGTCTATTTTTGATGAAATAGACTGGACCTTTTTCAATTATATTAAAGTACATTTTTTAAGTTATTGAGCAGGTGGAAATGAGTGCCTAAAAGAAGAGTAAAAGAAGACAAACCAAAAAAGAGAATGAGCAAAAAACATATTCTAATACCACCGGTTATTATTGGTGTTGCGACGCTTTCTGGACTTCTTATAATGCATTTCTTTCCGGCTCCCACACCAGTTAGTGTATGCCTCAGATCACATCACGAAACCTTCAATGTGCACCCAAGGATAGACGTGGATGTTGATGGACAGAAAAAACTATTACCAGATACTCTTGGTAAAACTAAAGATGGAAAGGAATGCCTTAGAGTTATACATTCAGACAATATAGGCAACGAACTTCACGTTCAATTTGTCCGTCCGGTGAAATTGACGATGGGCGATTTCATGAAAATATATACCTCTAGTAACAATACAATCCAGGTAGTAGATAATACAACTGGAAAGTACACGTATCAGAATATTAATTTGGCTGATTATAATGTAGACTATTCATACTATTCTGGGAACCAGTTTGTTAAAATCAACAATCTGACAATTTCTCCACCCCTTAGTGATACATTCCTTGGAAAGATTTCACTAGTCTCCAAATAGATATAAATAGATAGTATCATTTTTGATAAGGATTGAGTAAATCGGCAATAATCATAAAGGGTGATGGAACCGGACCCGAACTAGTCGATGCAATGGTTAAGGTTTTGGAAGAGTGTAATTCAAAAATTAAGCTAATTCCATGTGAAGCTGGATCGGAATGGTGGACAAAGAACGGCGGCAATTCATATATTTCTGACGAAGTCTGGCAACTTTTGGAGAATTCTGACGCTTGTTTTAAAGGCCCGACCACCACGATACCCACTTCTCAAGCACCAAGAAGTGTAGCTGTAAGCATTAGGCAGAAATTTAACCTCTATGCTAATGTTCGTCCAATTAAAACATACAGGAATTCTACACATCAATTAGATTTTGTATGTGTAAGAGAGGCAACTGAGGGTCTCTATTCTGGTATAGAATTTAAGATTGGTGAAGATTCTGCTATTGCTATAAGAAAAATAACTAAGAAAAGCTGTGAAAAAGTTGTAAGGCATGGAATTAAACTGGCTGTTGAAAATAACTTTAAGAAAATTTTTGTAATCACTAAGAGGAACATCTTGAAAGAAACTGATGGAATATTTTGGAAATCTGTGCAAGAGATACAATCCGAATTCAGTGAAATTTTTGTAGAGGAATATTATATAGATAATATGACGCAACAATTAGTTAAGAATCCTGAACGGTTTAACAAAAGTATATTGCTAAGTACGAACTTGTTTATGGACATTGTTTCTGAATGTGCTTCTGGACACGTTGGTTCTATTGGGAACGTTTACTCTGGTAACTATGGGGATGATTATGCAATGTTTGAACCTGCGCACGGGAGCGCCCCTAAATACGCCGGTTCTAACAAAGTAAATCCTGTTGCTACAATACTGTCTGGTGCGTTGATGGCCAAGTACCTTGGAGAGAATGAGATTTGCAACGCGATTTTTACTGCTACTGAAGAAACAATAAACGATGGGAAATCGTTAACTTATGACCTGGGAGGTTCGGCATCTCTGAGTAAGATGGCTAATGAGATAGGAAGTAGGTGTAAGCAATATCTACCATGATATAGTAAATAACTATGTTGTAATGAATTAACTTATGGATTTAATTCAAAAATCTGAAGTCTTTCATAAAATAATTCCTTTTGCGCTACTTTTCTCACACTAAGATTATTTTTCGAAATAAATGTAGCCAGTTTTTTAGTGTCGGTAAGGTTTGATATCAGAAATAGGATCTTACCGTCATTGGTTAGCTTATCAATTGCACTTTTAATAAAGTGAATAGAAACTTCGATACCTGTAGGTCCACCATCAACGTTCTTATCAACATGTATTAACCTATTTGGAAGATATGGCGGATTAAACACAATCAGATCAAATTTTACGTTACATAATGCAGATGCAGCATCACAACAGATAACTCTACTATTCGCTGACATCATTAGCAGTCGTTTTAATGAACAGAAATCTATATCCGTTCCTACGGTGATACTATAATTCTTAGACAATTCTCTTAAAATGGTTCCACTACTGGTACCTATCTCCAGTGCGAAATCACCATGATAATGGCTAACTATGCTGGCTAAGAAAATAGTATCGTCGGATGGGCTATACAATGCAGATCTGCTCTAATTTCAAATCTATAATTGTACCAAATATTGACAATTATAATTATCTTATTGCTTAAGATCAATTAATTTGTTGCAAAATTTTACTAGACTTTCAGCGTCCAATTCATCAATTTTATTATAGCTAACGGGGTTGTCTGCGAGTAAGGATATTATTTTCTTGTTTCTGCGACTAAAAAGGTACTCTAGGCTGAAGATGATATCTTTAGTCATTTTCTTTGTATTCCTCCTTAATCTCACAACTTTAGATTCGATTTGCGGAGGCGGTAAGAAGGAATCTTTCTTCACATCGAAAAGTGGCTCAACGTCAAAGCAATATTGGGAAATTACAGAAATGACCGAAAAATTTGGATCACCTGGACGCGCTATTAATTTTTCCGAAAACTCCTTTTGGACCATCAATATCGCTTCCCTGAATTCACGGAATGAAAGCCACTTTACTACCTCTTTTGATCTAGAATATGGTACATTGGATAAGAAAAAATCAAATTCAATATGACATTTTTCAAAAAAATCTTCATTGAAAATCTTGGCGTTTCTCTCGTTTGATAGATAGCTTTTTGCTTCTGAATAAAGTTCCTTCTCAATTTCATAAGAGTATACCGCATAAACAAGCCTTGAAATTTCTTTTGTTAAGTAACCGTATCCGGTACCGAGTTCTAACACTACATCTGTTTTTGCTACATTACAAGATCCGATTATTTTTGAAATGATGTTAAAGTCTACTAGAAAGTGTTGACCAAGATAGATCCTTTTGTCATCGTCCAACGAATAGAGTCATCCTAGTTTCTTTAGTAATTTCTTCAATTATTCTTTTTGTTACTAACTTATGTATATCTTTCAGACCAATTCTTGACTGTATATCAGAAAAGGACGTAAATTGTTCTTTTTCTCTATCATTTATTATACTCATCATGTATGTTTTTCCTATCCCTGGTATCAGCTCAAGTGAATGAATTCTAGGAGTAATTGGTTGAGCGGTGTTAATATATGAAACAAATCGTTCCTCATTTGCGAGAACTATCTTTTCGACAATGGAAGGGAGCTCATTCTTTGCAGATTGTGAAATAGAATCGTATTGTAATTTCCCGAGAACACTCAGTATCTTGTTTCGCCCCTCCTTCCCAATATACACTCTTTCACCTATCTCAAAATTAACATTTTGAACACCAAGCAATTCTAACAAAGTTAGGCGATTTTCACCCATGGCTTGAATGATAATTCCTTCTCTGCCCCTTATTGTTCTCGATTTTCCTCTTATAGAGAAATCTAGGACGTAGGCATATTCTTCAAACTTGTGACTATGGACAGTATAATCATGACTAGTACTTTTATGATAGTTATCTTGATTGGCAGAATCCAATTACTTGCAATAATGTACTGCGTACTTTTTAAGTTTCATGTACCGACCTAATTTTCTGAAGTATACTTTCTGATGTCGAGGTTAAGATTAATTTTTTCCAGCCAAATGTAAAAGCTCTTATTTCCTCTAAAGAGGAAGGCAAAATATTTACAACTTCTACTGCCTCGTCTTCTGTAAGACCACATTCATTTATCAACTCTCGAACAAGTTTTTGTGCTTGTTTTCTGGTTATTTTTGAGAATTTGTTTACATAATCATGAGTCCATCTCTGAATTTGATCCATCTCATCAACTTGCTTGATTTCCAAAATCTCTTTGACATCTGGCAGTGTTACAACTTCTTTTTTTGTGATTTTTGTCAACAGCAATACCTTCTATTTTATAGGCCTAATGTGATTTAATTTAGTTTGCAAGTACTTTTGTTTATCGCCAACCAGAATTCCTACCTTTACAGTTCTTCTTCCGATATCTTTGATATAACCAACTCTTCCTTGAAACCTGCGATGTGGAGTCGTTTTATGCTCTCTTGGATCAATAATTACTACCACTTTATCTCCTACAGAATAATTAATAAGCAAATGTGAAAGTCCCCTTGACAGTTTACCCTTAGTAAAAATATGTCTGGATTTCCTCCTAATCCCGTGAGATTTTGGCATATTGGATCTGATGTTTGTCCATAATTTAATATTATCTGGCACTCAAAATTTTATGTTCAATGGGTTAAAGTTTTAGAATTTCAAATGACGCTCACATTCATAATTTGCTCCGTTATTTTACTTTTGAGGATCTCCGATTCCTTGTTCATTTATGGTAAATAATATTTCTCTCTCGGAATGATATGGACTATCTACCATTCTTGCAATTCGATTTTTGCCAGCTTTTTTTAGATAGATACGATATGTACTAGTGTGTGCCATAACATTGCCTCCAGTTGCCTTGTTAGGATCGCCAAAAATTGCATCTGGTGAGGATTGTATTTGGTTTGTTATTACCACTGCTATTTTGCAAGTTTCAGCAATTCTTAAGAGTATATGTAATAACCTGTTAATTCGCTGCTGTCTTTCTGACAAGAATGATCTACCAAGAAATTCGGCTCTATAGTGCGATACTATGGAATCAACAATCATGATTTTTATATTATGCAAATTAATAATATTAGCAGATTCCTGAATAATCACTTCTTGATGGGAACTATTGTATGCCTTTGCAACAATTACGTTTTCAAGAACATGCTTAGGATCAATTTTTCTTGCGGAAGCAATGGAGGCAATTCTTTCAGGTCTAAAGGTATTTTCCGTGTCAACATATAGAGCTCTGGATATATTGTGTTTGTCTTCCGCCTCCTGTACAGTAAGGCAAAGTGTGTGACAAATCTGGCTTTTTCCAGTACCGAATTCGCCATATAGCTCCGTAATTGCCCTCGTTTCTATTCCACCCCCAAGCAATTCATCCAAATTTTTTGAACCTGTCGTAATACGATATTCTGATTTTCTTTTTTCATAAAGTTGGTTTGCAGTAATAAAGGGTTTGTCAAAAACACCGATATCTTCTAATAATTCTCTTGCCCTGTTACAAAGAAACGTACATTTTTCCATGGCTATTCCAGTAGCCTCAGCGATATCTATGGGGCCACGTATGACTAGGTCTTTAATGGATCTAAATCCAGCCTCCTTCAAAGAAGATTTAGTTGCCGGACCAATGTCATTTAAAGTATCTATATCAAATATTCCGTCATTACCATTGTCCGACAATTTGTATATCAGATAATACCTTCTAGTTTGGTTTGATTAAATGTTATTGTCAATTGTCTTCTAGCATAGTTACCATGCATCTTCAGTTTTTAGATAGAATTATCTTTGCCAATTCTATTGTTCCTTCAATAGTGTGTACTGCGGACTCAACTGGGGATAGATTTCTTGAAATTAACTCCTTGGTTGTATTGGGGCCTATACTTATCAAAGCATCGACATTTCTTAGATGTCCTATAACATTCAGAAGCATATTATCCATAATGGAGAAGAAAAAACGAACCGCCGATGGACTTGTAAAAATCAGCACTTGTACTTTCTTGTTTTCCAATTCCTTCGAAAATTCGATCCAAGTTTCATTTATTGTTTCAATTTGTGGATGGTATAGATAAAATTCATCCAAGATCATACCCATTGAACCCAATCTGTCCTTTAGAAATGAATTTGAGGCACCACTCCTTGGTATCATAATTCGAGTACCAGGTTTCGGCGACAGTCTTTCTATTAGTTTTACAATACCATTTGATGAATAATCGCTTGGCAGCCATTTTACATAGATATCATTGACTTCCAGTTTTTTTCTTGTTGACGGACCGATTGCAATTACATCGCTTTTCTTTAATTGTTCCCCCAGAAGGTGTGTTAGATTATTTTCTCTCACCATCCCTACAAAAATTTCTACAGAATTAGGGCTCAGAAAGACATAGTAGGCATATTTTTTAGTGCAAATATCGATGAATTTTTCAATAAATTGACGCGATTCTACAGGAACAAGCTTCATAGTGGGTAGAGAAATTGGTGTACCGCCTTGTTCTTTCACTATTCGTATAAAATCACTATTGT
Organism: Nitrososphaeria archaeon; assembly: GCA_021324715.1. Lineage (GTDB taxonomy): Archaea > Thermoproteota > Nitrososphaeria > Nitrososphaerales > Nitrososphaeraceae > TA-21. The sequence goes on along the minus strand of JAJPIN010000140.1, from coordinate 6,048 downwards.
TTTTTTCTCCACGTGTTATTGCTATTGTTTTACTAAAGAAAATTTTTCTCAATATTATTATGAAAAGTAGTTATGATAAAAGCATTAAGACTAACATTTTTTCATATTGGAATAATTTACCACTTCGATTCAATCGTTGGGATCCATTCAATTTTGTTTCGTAGTCCGACTACATTTCCAACAATAATTATTGTCGGGGAATGAACCCTATTCTGTTTGACTTTTTTTTCAATGTTATCCAAATTCCCTATTATTACTCTTTGCTTAGTGGTGGTGGCATTTTCAATAATTGCAATTTTAGTCTCATTAGACATTCCTGAGCTAATAAGCCTCCTAATAATATACCCTAATTGTTCCAGGCCCATGAAAATCGCTATTGTATCTGCAGCCTTACACACTGAGCTCCAATCTATAGTCGACCTTTTTTTACTTACCGATTCATGTCCTGTCAATAAGACTACAGATGAGGAATGTTCCCTATGTGTCAACGGTATTCCTGCATAAACTGCTGCCCCATTCAGTGAGGACACTCCAGGGATTATTTCAAATTTGATATTGTTATATGATAGAAATTCAGCCTCTTCTCCTCCACGTCCAAAAATAAATGGATCGCCACCTTTTAACCTCAATATTTTCTGACCTTCTTGAGCATACTTCATCATCAATTCGTTTGTAATGTCTTGACTGGTACTCGGATCACCTGATTCTCTGCCAACGTATACTTTTTTTGAGTGTTGACTAGCAAGTTTGAGAATCCTTTTATTTACTAACCTGTCGTAAAGAATAACATCACATTTTGATAATAGTTTGTATGCTTTCAAGGTTAACAAATCCGGATCACCAGGACCTGCGCCACAAATATACACTTTGCCTTTTGGTTTCACTTTTGGTTGTTCCATTTATCTAGTGCATTTCTCCACTCAATAGCAAAATCTCCTGCTCCCATTGCCAGCAAATCATTTGCCATTTCCATTCCAACTTTAGAAGAGTTTGAAATGGCACCAGATTTTTTTATCCTTATTGATTGCGAACCATCGGCCGAAAAGACAGATGCATGCAATATTATTTTTTTTGTTCTTAAATTAGGTACTGCTATAGCACCTACAGGGAATCTGCATCCGGCATTCAGTTGAAATATCAAGGATCTCTCGGCATCTATGGCATATTTTGTTGGTTTGTCCTCAATCATCTGTAGCATGGTACGTATCTTTTTGTTATCTTTTCTGCATACAATTCCTATCGCCCCTTGTCCTGGAGCGGGAATAAAATCTAGGTAACTAAATCTCTGAACTATTTGGGTACTTAGACCGAGTCTTCTTAGCCCAGCTTCTGCCAGAACTAGAGCTTCGAAAGTTCCATTGATGCATTTTCTTACGCGAGTCTCAACGTTACCTCTTATTGGGATCACTTTTACATTTGGGTTCTTCCTTTTTATTTGAACAGCTCTTCGTAAACTGCTAGTACCTATGCGAGAATTAGGTTTTAATTGTTCAAGGTTTATGTTTGATTTTCCAATCAGAACATCATTTGGTTTTTCTCGCTTCAATACTGATGCAATTACTAGTTCGCTGTCAAGCTCGGTTGGAAGGTCTTTAATACTATGGACTGCGAAGTCTGCTCTCTCTTCTAGTACTGCTCTGTCAACTTCCCTTTCAAAAATCCCCTTCTCGTCAACTGAAAAGAGTAACTTATTTTTATTAATATCTCCAAACGATTTTATCTTAATTATTTGGCATTTTAGTGACGAATCTATTTTGCATAATTTACGGGTCATAATAATAGTTTGTATTAACGCCAACTTGCTTCCTCGTGTAGCCACCCTATAAGCATCATTCACTATTCTTCACTTTTGTCAATCCGTTTGCGAATGCTTCAATTGTCCTATCTATGTCATCGTCATCATGCGAATAGGATATAAAACAAGTCTCAAATTGCGAAGGAGGAATGAATATTCCAGATTTTAGCAATTCATCGAATAATCTTTTGTAAAGAACCTGATTTGATTGTCTAACATTAGACGCATTTTTTATTTGTCCACCTGTAAAGAAAAGTTGGAACATAGATGAGATGTTATTAACCCTTGCGTTTAGTTTCAGATCTCTAATGTGATCCTTAATACCATTTGATAATGTATCAGAAAATCGCGAAAGCTTCGGATATAAGTCATTCTTTACCTCCTTTAATTTTTCCAAAGTTGCGATTCCCGCAGTTACAGAGATCGGATTACCCGCGTAAGTACTTCCTTGAAATACAGTTCCTTTTGGGGATAACAATTCGATTATATCCTTTTTTCCTGCTATAGCTGAAAGCGGAAATCCATTGCCGATTGATTTTGCAAGCGTCATAATATCTGGCATAACACCAAAATATTCTGAGGCACCACCTAGTGATAATCTAAAGCCAGTAACAACCTCATCAAAAATTAGTATGATCCCCTCCCTTTCGGTTAATCTTCTTAATTTATTCAGGTATTCATCTTCTGGAATTATGAGACCCATATTAGCCAAAACTGGCTCAATTATTATGCATGCAATGTCCTTGTTCTGTTTTACCAGTTTCTCAAGAGCATTAATATCATTGTATGGTACTAACAATGTTTGTTTCATCGATTCTACCAAATTGCCGTCATAAGCAGATGTTGAGGCACTTGAGCCTGGGTTAACCATAACATAATCATATGCACCGTGGTAACAGCCATCAAATTTAACAATCTTTTTTTTACCTGTATACGCTCTTGCTAATCTTATGGAATGCATAGTAGCCTCCGAACCTGTATTCATTAGTCTAACCATTTCTATATTAGGTATCAATTCAATTATTAACTCAACCAATCTGACCTCATTTTCAGTAGGAACACAAAAAATGTTACCTTTGTCAAGCTGTGTTCTTACAGCATTTATGACATCAAGAAATGCATGGCCTAGTATGACAGCACCATACCCAAGACAATAATCAATTAGTGTATCATGATCTTTTGTAATAATTTTCGATCCCTTTCCATACGAGGCGAAAAAGGGATATGGTTCATAGAAACGAACAGGACTATTGACACCGCCCGGAATAATTTGTTTTGCTCTATCAAATAGAGTGGACGACAAGCATTGATAGCATAATTTTGTAACTGTTATAATTGTATCTTTACGATCTGTTCAATATCTCTGCAATTTTCTTTGTGTGATATGATATTATGATGTCAGCTCCTGCCCTTTTTATACACGTAGTAAACTCCATTACCACTTCATCTTCGTTAATCCATCCTTCAAGCGCTGCTGCCTTTATGATAGAATATTCACCAGAGACACTATATGCACAGACTGGTAATAAGGTAGTTTGTCTAGTCTTGTAAATTAAATCAAGATAAGGCAAAGCGGGTTTTATCATTACAATATCTGCTCCTTCTTTAACATCCATCATTATCTCATTTAATGCCTCATTTGTATTATGAAAAGGCATTTGGTAAGATTTTCTATCCCCAAATTCAGGCATGGAGTGGGACGCATCCCTAAATGGTGTATAAAGATTTGACGACAACTTTGCCGAATACCCAATTATTCCTACATTATAGAAATTGCTACGGTCTAACGCATTTCTTATGCTTTTTACCTGGCCATCCATCATTGCGGAAGGAGCTACAAAATCTGCGCCAGCTTCGGCATGACTGGTTGCAATCCTCTCAAGTACCTTTAAGCTTTCGTCATTATTCGGAACATTGTCCCTAATAATACCACAATGGCCATGAGAAGTATATTGACACAAGCACACGTCAGTTATTGTAACAATTTTTCCACCAAAATTTTGAAATAATGTTTTTACAGATTTTTGCACAATACCGTCATTACGATATGCTCCAGTTGCTTTGTCGTTTTTGGTTTTTGGAATTCCGAAAATCAAGAATGTTCTTACCCCCAAATCATACAACTCTTGAATATTTTTGACTAGAACTTTTAATGGGACTCTAAAGATTCCAGGCATCATTTCTATTTCTTTAGGCTCATCTATTCCTTCCTGAATAAATACAGGATGGACGAGGTCCTTGACAGACAATCTAGTTTCTGCCAACAAGTTCCTTATTGCTGCTGTTCGTCTTAATCTTCTTAATCTTACTTTTGGAAACCCAATAAACTCGGATTCTTCATTTTGGTTCATAATTGAAAATCCTTGATACTATATTCAGTACTTCTTCGTTTTTTTCTGTGTTGCCAATTTCCTTTCTGAAATTATTCATGGGTGTTGATAAAATGCCTTCGACTATTGCATATGACAATTGTTCGATTACCTCAAATTCTTTCATTCCTTTGCTGATACCAAGCATCCTAGCAGCTTTTGATAATTCTCTGTTTCTGACATCATCAACTATTTTGAATACTGATACCACAAAGGGTTCTGCTTTGATCTTTCTAAATAGGAGATCCATGGATTGCATTCCATTTTGTATCATTTTTTCTGCCAATCTTATCTCTTCATGTCTACGCTTCAAATTTCTATCTACTATTTCTGCAATCTGATCTATATTGACGAGTTTTATACCTGATATTGTTGCTATATTGTCATCTACAGTTCTGGGATTGGAAAGATCAAATATCATCATTCCGCGATTTTTTTTACTACTCTTAAAAATTCTATCGTAAGTAATTAGATAATATGGTGCCGTTGTAGATACAAAAATGATATCGGTGTTGTCGAAATTATGAAGAGCATCTTCAAACTTTACGGGAGTTCCACCGACGGTACTGGAAAATGACTTTGCACGTTCGAAAGTTCTGCTTGCCACGTCAAAGTTCACTTGTCTTTTCCTGAGTGATTTTGCAACAAGTGTAGCCCCCTCGCCAGTGCCAATTAGAAGAACTTTCTTTTTCTGAAAATCATCAAAATATTCTTCTGCCAAATTGACTGCAATTGAGCCAATTGATACACTGCCCTTATTCAAACCTGTATTAGTTCTAATTCTGCTTCCAACTTTTATTGCGTGGTCAAAAATTATTGGAATAAAAGAATCAACATAACCATTCTGACGGGAATATTCAAATGCCCTTTTTACCTGACCCAATATTTGATCCTCTCCAACTACTAGTGATTCGAGACCTGATGTCAATCGCAGAAGATGTTCAATTGCTCCTTTATCCTGATCAATTTCAGCAGGTTTAAACGACAAATCTCTTATTTTAGTAATATTTCTCCAAATCTCAAAGATCTTTTCGACTTCTATTTTATCCACAGCTAGAAAGATTTCTACTCGATTACAAGTTTGTAGAATAATACATTCTCTTATGTCCTCTACGCTGGTCAAAAACATTCTATATGCCATATCAATATCCTTGAAAGTAAATTTCTCGAGAGTATGAATTGGGGCTTTCTTGTGAGTTATTCTCACATTCAAAAGTTTTACTCCATCTGTACTTACTGTATACATGTTTTACTCATTTTTTCCCAATTTTTTAACCTATGTAATGCAGTCATTTTTGCTTGGTCGAGCTTATGTGATCTTAACAAATATTGGATATTTTTATCTTTTATCAATGAGTATAAAAATTCTTTTCGCTCTCTCACTGTATCTATTTTTAGTTTGGCCATTTTACGTGCGTATTCCTGTAAAATGATATTGCTGATATCTGATTCATTGATTATCTTGCGTAACATCTTTTCTGCCTTTATCCTTATTTTTCTTGCCATTATGGGACTTTTTCCTGATGTTGAAATAGCAACTTGTATCAGACCTTCAATATTTACCAGCGACGTATATGAAAAATCGCTTATAATTGGATCGTCAGCGGCATAAACAAAGGAACCAATAGATCTCCCTTTTTCTACTAGCTTCCTGTTCAATTCTTTGTCATCTGTCGCTGCCAAAATTAAGAAAATATTACTGAATTCATTAAGAATTGAAGCATTATTTATTCTCCTTTTTATTAATCTTAATTTTCCATCATCACTCAACTTTTTGAGTTCCTTGTTTAGTCTATTAGTTATCATCGTTATTTCACACCCCTGATCGAGCAAACCATGCACTTTACGTAATCCTTCAGTACCTCCTCCAATTACAATCACTTT
>JAJPIN010000238.1 GCA_021324715.1 Nitrososphaeria archaeon | reverse complement strand
TAAGCCAGTAATGAACGAATTTTCCAAATAATAATTTACTTGATTAATATATCCTATTTGATGTATTACTTTGTAGTAATGAAACATCAGGTAATCATTCCCGTATTCCTAAGTAATGAATCTATTAGAAATTTTATCCCGCAAACCCTCAAAATTCAAAAAGGAGATACCATTAAATGGATTAACACCGATAACGAATCTCACCATCTATACTTTATTAAAATTGATCCTGATCCAGCTAACATCAAAGTATTAGATGAAAAACTTTATCTAAACTCTGGAGAAGTGGGAGAAATCATCTTTGACTATAATTACCAACGTATAGATTATTTATGTAAAATCCATAGAGGAGAAGTTAATAGCATTGTTATTTTTGCTGAAGACTATAATAATATGAGCAATACTCAAAGATTAAGATATCTTCATAAGATATATAATATCAAGATTCCCCTGTCAATCTATCTCGAGGGAGATTACTAACAAATAGGTGTAAATATGGCAAATCATAATGTTACAAATAACGATCCTCATTCAAAGGAACAACTAAGTATGTATTTTGATCCATTCATATTCAGCAATATTAAAGAATTAAAACTAGACGGAATTAACATAAATCAATTAATTATTGTGTTTTGGGATATAAGTAAATTTTCTGCTTTAGTTAAAGAATTAAAAGTATTAGTGAAAAAACGAATGAAAAAACAAGGTCCTATATTTCATGAATTAGAATACCTGTTGAGAGATTATTATACTGAAGCAACAAGGATTATAAAAAAAAATGACGGAATATTGGATAAATTCATAGGTGATGGAATTTTTTCTTATTTTGGTTACCAGGAGAGAGAATTTGATCAAGTTTATTCAAAAGCAGTGGGTGCAGCTTTTGAGTTAAAAACGAATTTCGTTAAAATTAAGGAAAAACATTTGAAAATTTTATGTTCTCATTATGGTTACAAACCTATTACCAATATTAATTTGAAATGTGCTATGCATCTAGGTGAAGTTTTATTTGGGTATTGGTATTCCCCTCTTCGAAGTCAGATTACTGCTATTGGAGATGATGTCAATTTCTGTAGCAGAATTGAGGGGTTTGCAGAAAATGATCAAATTATTATTTCGAAGGAGTTGAATGATGCATTAAGAAAGATAAATAACAATACATTTAGAACTAAAAAAATAAAAATACCCGAAGACAAGAAATTGAAAACTTATGAACACGTAAAATATCTTTATGAGTTAATAGGCAAAGACAAAAATAATTAGGTTCTTTATTGAAAAACTTAATTGTACCAACGTCAATGATGGATCTCAAAAAATTGCTGCCGTCTCTCTTTTGGCTGGCGATTAGTGTCTTCAGAAGATTATATAGATAATGATTATATCTACGTAGCCTAATTACATACATATGCGGTCAGTTCAAGTTACTAAACCTAATGGCCCTTTTGAAATTGTCGATAGAGATATTCCAGAGCCAGATAATAAACAAGTTCGAATCAAGATACAAGCTTGTGGTGTATGCCACAGCGACTCATTTACCAAACAAGGGTTATTTCCGGGGATCGTATACCCAAGGGTTCCCGGCCACGAAATTGCAGGTATTATAGATAAAGTAGGCAATGACGTTACTCAATGGGAACCTGGACAGAGAGTAGCTGTGGGCTGGTATGGTGGCCATTGTGGTCATTGTGAATCTTGCAGAAGGGGAGATTTTATTACTTGTAAATTCGCCCAGGTGCCAGGCATTTCATATGATGGCGGCTACGCAGATTATATGATTGCACCTGTCGAAACCCTGGCGTCGATCCCAGAGAGCCTTTCACCTGTAGAAGCTGCACCTCTTATGTGCGCTGGTATCACGACATATAATGCTCTGCGAAATAGTGGAGCTCGTACTGGCGATGTAGTTGGTATACTTGGAATGGGCGGATTGGGTCATCTTGGAATTCAGTTTGCTTCCAAGATGGGATTTAATACTGTTGCTATTGGAAGAGCAAAAGAGAAGGAGGAAGAACTAATGTTGAAGCTTGGTGCAAAACAATACATCGATAATCGGACACAGAACGTGGTCGAAGAACTTAACAAGTTAGGTGGAGCTAAAGTAGTACTTGCGACTGTTCCCAGTGGTAAGGCCATGACTGAAATTCTCGGAGGTTTAGCAGCAAATGGAAAGCTCGTCATAATTGGAGCTTCTGACGAACCGATTGAAGTACCACCAGCCCTAATGATACTAGGGCGAAGATCGTTAATAGGTTGGCCGGCTGGTACGTCAATCGACTCGCAAGACACACTATCGTTTAGCGTTCTCTCTGGAGTTAGGTCGATGAACGAGGTGTTTCCATTAGAGCGGGCGCCCGAGGCATATGATCACATGATGAGTGGTAAAGCTAGATTCAGATGTGTACTTACAACTGGTAAATAGGTGGAGCTGAGCATATATTATGAAAATATTTTTTGGCCAAATTTCTAATATTTGTTATCGACATTTTCCTTATTTGACATTGGCCTTATTATTGATATTAAGTATTAGTATCTGTATCAATTATGTGCAAACCAATCAGAATGGAGCTGCACAGCAAGTACCAGCTCTTAATATAACATCCGTCGAAAAACAACACCTTTTGGATGGCATATCTTTTCAACTCGGTAACGTGACATTTTCTCATCATACTGCTTCTGTCAATGGTATTACATTACATTATGTTATTGGAGGTCATGGACCTCCTGTTGTTTTATTACATGGATGGCCAGAGACGTGGTATGCGTGGCATCATGTTATGTCAGCATTAGCCAAAAATCACACTGTCATAGTACCTGATCTTCG
>JAJPIN010000018.1 GCA_021324715.1 Nitrososphaeria archaeon | reverse complement strand
TGACCTTTTTAACATCAAATAACTATTGGATAACACTCCAGTGGAAATGAAGGGGTATTTTTTGTATAGAGTATTAATTTAATATATGAATATGTGAAATTTTTGTTAATATAAAATTCGGAAAATCTGATTGTTTATGGGGTCTCCACCCCTATATTTCTAATGCAGAAGACCTCATAATACAGTTTAATATTGTAAATAGTATTAAGTAATTTGTTAATAAATATTGATTTAGTTGTTTTTAATTAATTAATTAACATGTTGTTAACATATAGTTATAAAGTTTAACTTTATGTTGCAAAAGAAAAAATGGGGTGGGGGAATACTTCTTGGAAGTGTGTAGAATTGGATGATGATAACTTAGATGACGTATTCAATAATGCTATAGGAAGTAAAACATTAATCAAAAATAGGAAAACATTAACTATTGACTATGTTCCTGAAAGACTGCCATTTAGGGATAATGAAAGTACCGTGATTGCACAGACACTTTCAGTCATTCTTAGAGGAGGACGACCATCAAATTTACTAATTTTTGGTAAACCTGGTACAGGAAAGACAGCAGTTGTAAAGAATGTTATAGAACGGCTCAAGAATAAAGCAGATAATCTTGGAATGCAAATAACGGTTCCATTCATGAATGCAAAGACAGCTAATACCAATTATAAAATATTATATGAGATTGCTGAAATGATGGGAATTAATAAGGAAGAAAAAAAACTTCAAGTCCATTTCACTGGTCTTTCATTGGGTGAAGCAACTGATAGAATTCTTGAGTATATTAGACGTAAAAATCTTAGAGTCGTCCTAGTCATAGATGAAATAGATTCCCTTGTCGATAAAAATGGGGATGATATTTTGTATAATTTTACAAGAGCAAATGAACGTATCTCAGCAGAACAATTCATCAGCCTAATCGGAATTTCTAACAGTCTTACGTTCAAGGACAAATTAGATCCTAGAGTTAGGAGCAGTTTAAGTGAGGAGGAGATGGTATTTAATCCTTATACAATAGAACAATTAAAAGATATACTAACAGACAGATGTAAGTTAGCCTTTACTGAACATGCAATACCTATTGCAGCTATTAATCTTTGTGCTGCAATGGCCGGAAGAGAGACGGGCGATGCAAGAAAGGCCATCGATTTGTTGAGGGTTGCTGCAGAAATAGCCGAACGAGAAGGTTCCAGTACCGTTAATGAGATTCATATTAGACTTGCACAACAAAAAATAGATCGGGATACTAATTATGAGATCTTAAAGAATTCTACAACTCATACTAAAATTCTTATTCTAGCTATAATCAATTCTAAAAATGGTAATACTGGCGAAATATATGATGCATATTCCTCTTTATGTGTTCGATTAGAGCAAGAGCCACTGACTCAACGACGAATAACACAAATCATTAGCGAGCTTGATCTACTGGGTTTAGTTACCACTAATATAGTAAATCTTGGTCGATATGGCAGATCCCAGAGAATAAAACTTGTTGTTCCGTTAGTAACTATTCGAGAGGCATTAAAGGACAATATTCTATTATCTTCAATAATTCCAGATGTTAAATAATAAAATTCTTTTGAAATAGTTGGAGCGTTGATAAGTTGATCAATATAACTATCCCTGGAGTAGGCATTATTCCCATGGTTTGTTGATATCTAGTTTGAGATTGCCATGCACCAGAGTTTATTACAAGCGTATTCCTGTATCTCCCAACATCAACAATATGTACATGTCCAGCATGAAAAATGTCTGGCACTTCAGAGATTACTAGCATGTCTTCTTCCTCAGGAGCTATAGGAGTTCGTTCACCATATATTGGAGATAAGTGTCTAGCCTTAAGCAATATCTTCATTGCATCCGCGGGTCTTGAATAACTTAAGCCCGGTGTAGCAGCAATAATATCGTCTAAACTCTGTCCATGGAACATCAATAATTTGACACCATCCAGTTTAATCAATGATGGATTTCCAATCAAATGAAAATTATCCGTATACCTGTCGATAAATGGAGAAAGTGAACTCTGTGGTAACGCTCTTCTTCCAAGATCATGATTTCCAGGAATAATAAAAATCTCGATATGTTTTGGAATCTGATTTAGCAACTTCATTGCATACATCAATTGTTTGCTAGCATCAATTTCTTTAAGTTCTTTATCTTGATTAGGATATATTCCTACACCATCAATCACATCTCCCGCAATACATAGAAATTTTATTTTACTTCCAACATCATCATCTGATGAAAGCCATTCTATAAATCTGAGAAATTCTGTCTCCATAAAATATTTACTACCAATATGTAGATCTGAAGTTAGAAGTACATATGATTCCGATCTGGACTTGTTGGGCATATGCTCAGGAATCTCCGGTGACGTAATACTTCTAATCAAAAAATTTTGTCTACCCCTTTTCTGACTCTCTATCTCTAACATTACCATTTGATCCAACACTAACATTGATATCTGATTTCGCAAGTCTTCTGTAGTAGCTACTGCTGATAATGCACCACTCATATCATCAATAGTAACTTCTACCATATTTTTTTGCTGTCTCCGTGACATAAGTAATCCTGCAAGTAGTATTGTTTCAACATCATTT
>JAJPIN010000076.1 GCA_021324715.1 Nitrososphaeria archaeon | reverse complement strand
TTGATAGTATGTATAACTTTAATAAAGTGTTGTAGATTGATATCTATTTAAATTCAGTTGTATTACTATAATATTCATGAGATAATAAAAGTTCAATCTGATGTAATATTATATGAACTAGAATACTTCAAGTCGAATGAATTTAGTGATTGGGATTTATCCATAAGAACCTTGGATTCGCTAGAAGGAGGATTGAGGTTAACTAGAAAAATTTTGCAAGATAAATCTGCAAATTCAAACAGGATACTCTATACAGAACATTTAGGTTCAGCAGGTGCACAGTTCAGCATTGATTTTGGTCAGAGAATTGAGGTGACTGTAAATAAATTAATATCCAAGTCGAGGCACGTGCTTTATGTTAACCTCGTCGAACCATTGTTACGATTCCTTTTGATCTCAAAAGGATTCATATTATTGCATTCTGCTTGTATGGACAAAAATGAGTCTGGATTACTTCTATCAGCTCCACCGGATACGGGAAAAACCACAACTGTTTTAAAATGTGTGAAAAATGGATTTTCATTTCTCTCTGACGATATGACAATAATAAAATTGCCCAATCAGGCTCTTTGTTTTCCGAAACCTATGACCATTAGTTCCCATACTTTTAAAACCGCGGTTAGTGTGTCTAATACGCGTGACACTGATCCTAGTATGAGAGTACGAAGTTTGGTTCATTCTAAAACGGGAAGGGCGTTTATGCACAAATTAGCCAAGTTAAATGTGCCCATTTTTACGATAAATACAATCGGCCAATCCATAGTCAGACCTCCAAAATATAGTATCAATTCAATTTTGCATGACGCAATAATAAAAAATGATACTACTGTAGATAACCTGTATTTTCTTAAAAGAGAGGGCGATGACATTATTCCACTGGATACTGATAAGGCACTAGATCTTGCGGTTGAAAACAGCGATGACGCCTTTATCTTTCCTCCTTATGCAGAGCTTCTAAAGTATATTGATATAGATAATAGAACGGCATTTGAATTATTAGAGGACGAAAAAAAAATGTTACGAACATTTCTATCTGGAATCAGATGTTATGTAGTTAAGAGTGAAACGAGAGGATGGTTTAATATGATTTCAAAAACAATTGAGAATAAATCTTAGATTGAGTCTACTAAATAAATTGGTTACATTCTACAATGATTCAAATTATGTCATAAAATAAGTCACTAATTGGAGATGAAAAAAGATATTCAAATCGGTTCGTCGCCATGAAGGATTAATCTACATAACATTAGGTAATTTTGTTGGTGCATCACTTACTGGGATTTTTTGGCTATTACTAGCTACTTTGCAAAATGTTCATGAATACGGCCAATTAAACTACGTCGTGGCAATTGCTTCCCTCTCAGCCAGTATCTCGTTACTGGGTCTTAATACTGCAGTAACGACGTTAATACCACAAGGACATAAACAAGTGGATGTTCAGGCAAATCAGGTGATCCTAATTTCTGCTTCGGTTTGTGCGATCATTGTATCGCTCTTTAATTGGTTACTAGGACTATTTGTGATAGGGATGGCTTTTTGGATGATGTCTTCTTATGAGCTTTTAAGTAGAAAGCTGTATTCAAAATATGCTATTAATATTATAGGAGCAAGAGGGTCACAACTTGTTTTGTCAATAATATTGTATAGTTTTTTTGGAATTCAGGGAATCATTATTGGATTTATAATTTCCTTTTTTGTATTCAGTCTTACATATTTCAGAACTATACCCCAGTTTAGTAAAAGGTTTGACAAAATAAGAAAAGAATTTAAACTCTCTTTGCATCTTTATTCATACAATCTCTCTAATGCGTTACTATTGTATTTTGATAAATTAATTATAGCCCCTATCTATGGATATACAATTTTAGGTTATTATCAATTAGGTTTTCAGTTTTTGATGTTTTTCAGTATGATTTCGGTCAGTTTTTATCAATATTTAATACCTGAAGAATCAAGCGGAAAGAATAGAAACAAGATAAGAGTATATGGAATTGCTCTTTCTATAATTATCACGGTATTGATCTTCGTTCTTGCACCAGTCATTCTGAAAGTCTTCTTTCCTAATTATATAAATTCACTAAACTCTATAAGAATACTGAGTTTAGGTATCATTCCCATGATGATAACAGGCACACTGAATTCAAAATTCTTGGCAATGAAACTTACCAGATATGTTCTATTTTCTTCTATAATTTATCAAGTAACTCAAGTGATCCTTATCATAATACTTGGAAAAGAATTTGGGATTGAAGGAATTTCGTTATCAGTGGTCATTGCGTTAATCTGCCAGATTACGTTCCTTGGAATAATGCATTTTAGACTTAGAAAGATGATGTAAAGAATATTTGATTCAATTCCAAATATTTGCATTCTCTTTAATCTATTAAGTTAAGGAGACACAAACTAGTAATATTGAGGAAAATCTCAATTTCGAGTCTTATGAATTCATGGTGTTCGAGTTATAACATTTGAGTTGATATTACTACAAAATAATATATTTGAATTTCATTAGATCTTTGGGGTTGATCAACCTTAATGTATGTAATTCTTATTGCCCGTTTCCTTGATTTTTATCCAAAGTCCACGGAAACCAGCGCCCAATAACTTTAGCCCAATCTATCTTTAAGGCAAAATAAACTATTACTCCCAAAGCTGCAATACTTGCAGCAGTTACTACTATTAGGTAATCTGTATTTGTTGAGTTTTGCATAAGGTTGTTAACAAACGGTTTTCCTAAATAGATAGCTCCCAATACCAAGATCTCATTAAAGATAAATTTTCCTAGAAACGTTGAGATGGCAAATTTCCAAGGGCTGTATTTTGCAAGTCCTAATGGAATATACACAATATCATCGGGTATAGGACTAACTGCAGCTACAAAGGCACCTATGCCACCATACCTGCCTAGTAATCTCTGCAAAGGAACCATTTTAACCTTAATTTTTGGACTAAGTACATTTCTACCATAGTAACTGGCATAAAAGATAATTAATTTTGCAATCACCGCGCCTATAGCACTAGACAGCGCAATTAATGTGGGGTTCAAATTATTATTAAACGCCGCCGTAATCAAAACTGGAAAATACGGGATCGGCACAAATACAATTATACTGCCAACAAAACTAATTAGCAATATGCCTAAATAGCCAAAATCGTCATAAAATGAAAATAATTCGCCAATATTCAAATGTTCTCAGTACTCAAACCTCTTCACTAATACGCTCTGCCAAAGTATACTTGAATAGTGTCTTGATTTCCGCATGCAATACAGGCAGAAACTTTCTCTTTAGCATCAAATGGAACTATCCGAATATCTGCTGTTGTTTTTTCCTTCACAAGATCTTCGCATATTCTCTTTCCACACCAGCTAGAAGCGACAAATCCACCGGTTGCGTCAAGTATTGAGAGTAATTCTGCCAAGCTCGCAGCAGTTCTGGTATTAGATTGAAGCTGATTTTTTGCACTATCAAACATGTTAGATTGTATTTTTTCTAATATAATCAATACCTTGTTAACTAATTCTCCTTCTTTTACGTAAAACCGTTCCTTAGTATCCCTGCGTATTAATTCAACTTGATTTTCCTTCATGTCCCTTAGCCCTATATTTGCTCTTAAAGGAACTCCCTTCATCTCCCACTCATTAAATTTCCACCCCGATGTAAATTCATCCCTGTCGTCAGTAAACGCGCGTATATTATGCGCTCTTAATTTATTTTCCAAGTCACATGCCTTTTGTTTCACTATTTCTTTGCTTTCATCCTTATAAATTGGAACAATAATCACTTGGGTTGGTGAAATTTTAGGAGGAAGTATCAAGCCCTTATCATCTCCGTGAACCATTATTAGCGCGCCAATAATTCTCCAGGAAATCCCCCAGGAAGTTTGCCATGCAAAGTGTTCATTGGTATCTTTATCTAGAAATTTAATTTCAAATGGTTTTGAGAAGTTCTGACCCAAATGGTGAGAAGTTGCCATTTGCAATACCTTGCCATCGGCCATTAACGATTCTAAGCAAGTGGTGTATTTTGCTCCAACGAATTTCTCCTTATCTGACTTTAGTCCACTGATAGTTGGAATTGCAAGATAATCTTCAATCAATTTCTTATAAAGTCCAAGTATTAACTTAACTTCCTCATCAGCTTCTATTTCATCAGTGTGTGCAGTATGTCCTTCTTGCCAAAGAAATTCTGAATTTCGGATTAAGGGCTTGGTAGATTTTATTTCAGCTCGCAGCGCACTGTTCCAAAAATTCAACTTGAGCGGTAAATCTCTGTAACTTGATATCCATTTTGAGAACAAGGAATATGCAAGCGTCTCTGAAGTTGGTCTAACTGCTAATTTTTCTCCAAGTTCACTATTACCTGATCTTGTGACCCAAAACACCTCCGGCATAAACCCATCAAAATGATCCTTTTCCTTAGTAAGAAGACTTTCAGGAATTAAAACTGGCAGGAATCCATTTTTGTGTCCCGTATTCTTTAGTTCATTATCAAGTATATCTTTGATGATTTCCCATATAGCATATCCATATGGGCGAAGTATTATGAAACCCTTGCTTGGTGAATAATCTACTATGCCAGATTTCAGTACACATTGAGTATACCAATCACTGAAATCAGATGACTTCTTTACTGTTATGCCTAATTCTTTAGTCAAGTCTCATTACAGCATAAATAAGATGATACTATGACAATGGTTCGCCCTTACAATATACTTTACCCATGATTCTGCTATGGAAGTTACTGCATACATAACACTGTACGAATCCTAATTCTTTTTCAAAAACAGGACAATCAACGGCTTCAAGCTTCATTTTCTTTAGCATTTTCGGACTCACACCTTTCAATTTTAGCTTACCCTTATCGTCCATCATTCCTATAGCTTGCAGTTCTGATTTCGCCCTATCATCTAATTTTATACTTTTCTCCACTCCCTTCACAGGTACAAGGAATTTTGTATCAGGAACATCCACGCTCATGAATACACAATGATATTTCCATCATGTATATGATGCTTCCTATCCTGACATGACCTAAATTATCGTGGCATCAATGCATGCAAGTGAGATGGGCATAAAAGTACTGTTCCAAAAACATCTTTGAGAAAGTGAAATCATTATTTATTTGATATTTGTGATATAAAATATGAATGATGGAGATTATTATAATGTGCTTGAGCTGAACAAAAATGCCTCATTAGATGAAATAAGAAAATCATTCAGAACCCTTGCATTGAAGTATCACCCAGATAAGAATAAGAACGTAGGAGCCAAGGAAAAATTCATGAAAATCGTAGAGGCTTATGAAGTATTATGTGATTCAAAAGGCAAGAAAAACTATGATGAATCAATTACTATTAAAAAGAATACTCCAAAATATGACTTTTCTTGGACACCTTCTGCCGATTTTGAAAAAGTTTATAGCTATTCTAGAATTAAGAACACATACGTTGGTGGGGGTATATGGGATATTGGTGAAGCAGCTACAAAGTCTATGTGGAAAGCAACGATAATACTTTTAGCTTCACTTGCAGCAATGGCCTTATTGATTATTTTCTTTCCATAGGTAGATTCACGCTATGCATTTTTACGCTTCTTGGAAGTAATCTGTTTATTTTTAGCTTTGTATTTATACCAAAAAAAAGCAGCGAGACCCAAATTGGCAATTGTAGTGAATAAAAAAATTGGTGAATTAGTTTGAACAAAAATCGCAAGCCCATAAACCCCGACAACTGTAGCAACTATAGAAAAGACCTTTAACTGATTGGTTGAAATTGGCAACCTCAATTAGAGCGTTTGATCAGTATAAAAGTCAAACTACTTGTGTAAGACTAAGTGTAAAAATAACGATTTGACTTCATTTTGCTGTGCCTATTCATACAACACCGCCTCTCCTATAGGGGGATTTAAAATTGGTATATGCTCCCTTTTGTGTTGAGATTTTATTATCATATCACTAACTGATTTTATCTTTCTTTTACTTTGTTTACAGTTAATCAAGTCATTATTTTCATAACTCTGCAAAATGTTATCAATTTCATTATAACTTAATCCAATTTCTTTCTCGGCTGTATGTCCTTTCCAAAACCTGGGGCTACTTGGTTGACTGACAATTTGTTCCGAGAGTCCTAGGTGCCTTCCCAATAATTTGACCTGGCTCTTATACAGTCCTCCCAAAGGGAGCATATCAGCTGCACCATCACCAAACTTGGTAAAATAGCCAATCATCAATTCACTCTTGTCGGAAGTTCCAAGAACGAGGAGATTATTGATATATGCATAATGATATAATAACGCCATCCTAAGTCTTGCCGAAAAATTCCCGCTAGAAAGTTTGCTATTAGGCAGACGCTTTAGCAAATTTTTTTTTGCATGTTCAAAATGAATTTCTTTATATTTGATCTTCATTTCTTTTGCCAGATCGCGAGCATTGTTAATGTCTTTTTTTGGAGTAAGTCCTTTTTCTGGCATTATCAGACCCATTATCTTACTTCGTTCTATGGCTTTGGTTGCCAATATAAGACAAACAGAAGAATCAAGACCACCGCTCAGTCCAATAACTAAACCATTCTTCTTGCGTGATTTTACTTGTTTTGAAATAAATCCTGTAATTTCTCTTATGATTGCGCCGTAGTTTAGGATTAAAAAGTCTTTAGACATTTCTATTTGGCAACTGGAGGTTTGGAAAAAGTGTTGCTTTGGTTTAAATGATAGTCAATTGACAATTTTGGATCCTTTTGCTTGCCTGTCAATATTCCGACTACAACATCATCATTTTTTATGATTTCCTGCTTTCTGAGCTTTCGTATTCCAGCAGGAACAGCGCCTGAGGCCATCTCGCAATCAAATCCGTTTAGACCAACTAAAGCCATTCCATCGCTCATTTCCTTATCGGAAACCTGTATGACAACGCCATTGGTAAAGTCTATCGATCTTAACGCTTTGATCAAATTAGCAGGTTTACCTATTTGTATAGCAGTGGCTTTGGTATGTGGTTTAATGCCTCTCTTATCTTTTTCATCATAGTATTCTCTTATAAGATCCAAGTCTGGTCTGCCGTTATTCCATGTCAGCTTCTTGCTTCCAAACAAACCATTGGTTAGTTCATAAAAGGTATTTGCGCCCTCTGAATTCACTACAAGTAATCTTGGAATTTTTTTTATCCATCCACTCTCATAAAGTTCCATCATAGCCTTTCCACAGCTAGATGTATTTCCTAAGGCGCCGCCAGGGTAAACTATCCAGTCTGGTGGATTCCAGTCAAGATATTCTAGAGCTCTGTATACTATAGTTTTCTGACCCTCTATTCTGAATGGATTAATTGAATTTACTGTGTATGCTCCCTGGTGTCGAGCTGCGTTTAGAGAGTATGCCAAAGCGTCATCGAAGTTGCCATCAATCTCAATCACCTGTGCACCAAACTGAAATGCTTGGCCAAGTTTTCCGGGTGCTATTTCTCCTTTTGGGACAAAGACTTCGCACTCAATATTTTCATTTGCAGCATACATAGCAGCAGAGGCTGAAGTATTTCCGGTTGACGCACAGATAATTCTATTCATGTTTATCATTTTTGCATGTGTTACAGCGGTTGCCATTCCATTGTCTTTAAATGAACCACTGGGATTGTAACCTTCAGGTTGTAACAGAAGAGAATCGTTTTCAATTAAGGAATATTCTGAAACCTTTTTCATTTTGTAAGGTTTAGATTGTCTACCTTCAGAACCATCAAGAGAAACTAGAATTTTGGAGCATTGTTCAAAATCTTCTGTATCCAAGTTGGCAAAATTAATCAGTTCTCTAAACCTCCATACCCCACTCTCATTATAGATATTGCCTGCATGATTTCTACGTTGATAGAAAGTTTGGATTAGTTCTCTAGAAAAGATATTTTGATAAATAATATCCAAAAATGAACCACATTTACAAACCAATACGTTGTTATTGATTTCATAAGTAAGACTGCAAGCAGGGTTAATGCATTTCTTGAATGGATTGTTTGCCGCGCCAACCATGAGTTATTTCGTAAAAAAATGATATTTAGACGTTTACGGTTTGTGTACAAAAACAACAAAAAATTCTAAGCAGGTGGGAATGCGCCGCAAGTATAACAGTATTTAGGATATGACAAACAAGATCTGCAGAACGAACACCGAATTGAACGACATGGTTGGTTACCAGGACACCCAAAAAATGAATTATAAATCCTATAATAATAAAGGTGCTCTTTGTCTCTCACTGTTACTTTATCAAGAGCAGCAAATTTTGCTTCCCTTTGATAATATTTATCATCAATAAGATCCGCAAAGGCTTTTGAAATCTGGTCAAAACCGGAACCTTGTTCCAAAGCCATTTTGTTTCTCCATACAATTGATCCAAGTTCTTGTTCAAACGCCTTCCTCAAAATGAATTTTCCCCACTTCTTCCCGTTGTATTCTCCAACCTTTTCAGTTACGTCAATTGAGGTAGCCAAATCATAAATGGATTTTTCAAGGTATGGAGTATTGATTGATAGCCCCAGTATTTGACCTATTTTTTTTGAAGAAAATCTCATTATTTTCCAAAGTTCTACTAAGATTTGGTGTAATTTATTTAAGTCAGTGAAATATCTTTGGAGATAATTATATCCAGCAAATAACTCATCTGCACCATCTCCGGTAACTACCGCATCGTATCCTCGATCTTTAGCTTCTCTTATGCCAAAGAATATTACAGAAGAATTTCTTATTTCAAGGGGATCAAAGGTCTTGAACGTTTTAATTAAGTTCGGAACTATGTCAACGATGTCATCAAAGTATACAATACACTCGACATGTTTCTGACTATACTTTTTTGCTACGCTCTTTGCATGCATTAGATCTTGCGAATTTTGGCCTAAGGATGTCACTATACTTAATTTAGGTCTCATCAAATAACATAAGATACTGCTATCTACTCCACCAGATAAAAGTAAAGAATTATCATGGTATTTACTCACAATATTTTTTAAATTGCTCTTTAAAGCTCGCTCTGTGCACAAGGATGGCAAATTATGATATCATTATATGAGAATTAAAGATAAAAATTTGGCTACAAGAACCTAAAGATCTATTTTATTGTTTTAATGCCGTTGTGTTCATGCAGCAACTCTAAACCTTCCTTTGTGATGTGATACTGCTTCGATTTTTTAATTACATATCGAACCATTCTTCCAAGATGATAGTAGATCGAACCTGTAGAAAGATCCGTTGCATATTTTATTTCGGAAAAACGCGCTGCACCGTTGCTATCTACAATGGCTTGCAAAATCTTTATCCTTGTTCTCCTAGCACGGAGCTGCGTTTCACCTATCAATGAAAATTTTATGTTATTAAATTATTTATGCTTTTCTTAAAGATTTGTTCTTGCTAAATAATATGGGATTTTCAATTTCCAGGATTGTAATTAGTGATTTTTTACTCGCTTAACATCTAAAGTTTCTACTGATAAATTCTTGTTGAATTAATATCTTCCTGCCCTTATTAGCATAGCGTGAAATTGGTAAAGTTGTGACAACTAGTATTGAATCTTCCAATAGGCATTGGGCATGCATCTAGGGGTTCTCCCCTAATTGGGTTACCGTTCTCAATGTGGATTCAAATCAAATATATGGTCGAGCAATTATACTTCAATAAAACGCAAGAATGAGGTGAAAGTTAACGAAAAAGCGAATAGTTGAACTTTTAGACACAAGCGGAAATAATCAAATGACCGCCATTGTAACAAAGAGGAGGCAAATTAAACGTCATGATTGATTAGAAAGCAATCATGATGCAGATTATGTTTATGTAAAGCAGAGTTAATTTGTTAATTCGTCGAGTGAATTCAAAATCACGGCAAGATACTATAGTTAGTAATGAAAAAGAGAGTAGTATTGAAGGTAATGGAATAAATAACTATGAATAAGAATGTAATTTACTTAGTAAATTTAGTTTTACATGACAAAGATCCATATTGTTTAGAATACATTGCTAACACAAAAGACTTTCAGAAATATTTGCCACAATTTGAACAGATGTTAAAGATTTTCATTTTGGTAAAATGAAACCAATTGCCTTTTTTCAAACCTTTACATTTCTCAGCAAATCTGGTTATTTACCTCACAGGAATCCCTAATTTCAAGAATACGATATAATATAAATACAAAAGAAATATTCTACATGATAATGCCAGTTGATCCTGTATGTGGAATAGAAATGGATGAAGATCTAGCCACTATCCATGAGTATAATGGGAAAAAATATTATTTTTGCTGTGAGGGATGCAAGAGTATCTTTTCAAGAAAACCTAGAAAGTATTTGAAAAATCAATAAATTGTATTTTACGATTGTTATATGAATTAGTATATTTTGTCATAACTAATTAACCTAACAGGAGATATTCATTACAATCTGAATTTCACTATTGTCATACTACAATATTGAACTAGTTTGCTACAAATGCGGAGTTTTAAATAACAGAATTTCGAATTTAAAATCCGTACGTGACATGTTAAAGGTTGTTAATAATACATGTAAGAGTTGTGGAATTTCATTAAATCCGTTGGACTTCATAATAAATGCTGAAAGAAGATACGAAAAATTTGTCTAAAGCTCAATAACAAATATGCAGTAATATGAGAACTAGATACTGAAGAGAAGAATGTAATAATAGATGTTCAAAATTGTGACGATGCCTAGATTCGTCGAGGCGATATAAGTTCAAAATCGTTGTCTCCAGTGATCTTGTAATAAGAACATGCATGCTTAGTAAACAATCCTACTTCTATGACACCTGGAATATTTTTTATTTCCATTTCAGTTTCTTTTAAATCTTCATATTTTGGTAACAACGTATCAAAAATTATGTTACCATTTTCCGTAATAAATGGATAACCTCTTTCTAGCATACGCATTTTCGGTAAACCTCCAATTTCCTCCAGTTTTTTCATTACAATGTTTCTTCCAAATGGAGTAACCTCAACAGGAACCGGCATGTTGAACTTCTCGACAAATTTATCAGCCTGCGCAACAATCACAAATTTTTGTGACGATGAAATTAGGATTTTTTCTTTTAGAAGAGCACCTCCCCCTCCTTTTATCATATTGTAATCCGAATCTATCTGATCTGCGCCATCCAACACAACATCAATTATTCCATTCTTACTCTGTTCGACTATTTTTAAGCCCATAGTTTCAGTTACTATTCTTATTTGAAGAGATGTTACAATAAATTCCAACGAATCTTTATATTCCAAATTTCCAATATTGCGCACAATTCTCTCTACAGTTCTACCACTGCCTAGTCCTATAGTACATCCCTCAACAATATATCTCTTGAAAAAATCCTCTGAAAGTTTCTCGTAATTGTTATTTCCAGCTAATCGATCATTTTTTACACTGGAATTCATATGGTTAAAAGAATCTTTTCATGTCTACTTTAACCTTTACAAAACATATATGGAAGAAATCATTCCTACAGATTCATTCGTCCCTAAAAAGACCCAAACTGAATTATCACACAAATGAATGTCAAAGTATTGACAACGAGTATATATATGAAGTTTCAATGAATATTCGTACAATGTCTGAAATGAGCGGCTCTAAAGCTCTAATGCAATCCCTAGAGAAAGAAGGTGTTGAAATAGTATTTGGACTTCCAGGGGGCGCAAATCTGCCAATTTACGATGCACTTGTTGACGCAAAGTTTAGGCACGTTTTGGTAAGACATGAACAATCTGCCGCTCATATGGCTGATGGTTATGCGAGAATAAAGAGAAAAGCAGGTGTGTGCCTTGCAACGTCAGGACCCGGTGCAACAAATCTGATCACAGGAATAGCCACTGCCTATGCAGATTCTTCACCACTAATTGCAATAACTGGGCAAGTACCTTTGAACATGATTGGAAAGGATGCATTTCAGGAAACTGACATAATTGGTGTTGCTAATCCATGTACAAAATATGCTTTTCAACCCAGACTTGCAACCGAGATTCCTGAAGTTATAAAAAAATCATTCTACATTGCTGAAAGTGGTAGACCTGGACCAGTTTTGGTCGATATCCCAAAAGATGTACAACAAGAAGTTACTGATATACAATTTCCAGATCTGATAAAGGTACGAGGATACAAGCCTATAGTCGATCCGGATTTGTCTAATGTTGGAAAGGCCGTTGAACTAATAATCTCTTCACAACGTCCAATTATTATGGCTGGTGGAGGTGTTATCTTGTCAGGAGCTTTCTCAGAACTTCAGGCATTAGCTGAACTTATTATGGCTCCAGTTGTTACTACATTTAAGGGTAAAGGAGCATTTCCTGAAAATCATCCACTGGCCATGGGACCTATCGGAATGCATGGTCATGCCGAAGCAAATAGAATTATACTTGAAGCAGACTGTATCCTTGCAGTAGGTGCAAGATTTTCAGATCGTTCAGTCGGAAGGTTCGATGAATTTGGTAAAGGTATGAACATCATACATCTTGATATAGACCCTGCTGAAATTGGAAAAAACAAGTCCGTAGACATCGCTATTGTCGGAGATGTAAAATCGGCACTTAGAACTATGGTAAAGATGTTATCTAAGGGAAGAACGAACCGGAGCTCTGATAGTCCTTGGCTTCAGCGGAGGAAAGAGCTAATTGATTATTTTTCACAAAATATTAAGGATTATCCTAGGGAATTGACTGCCAGAAAAGCCCTTAAAAAATTAAGAGAATTATTGCCTGTAGATTCCATAGTAACAACAGAAGTAGGTCAGTGCCAAATGTGGACTTCCCTCCATTTTGATGTTATTTCTCCTGGGACTTTTTTTAGTTCGACTGGGTTAGGAACAATGGGATTTGGGTTTCCGGCATCAATCGGGGCAAAGGCTGCGAGACCAAACGTACCAGTTGTAGACATCGCCGGCGATGGATCATTTAACATGACAGAAAATTCATTAGCAGTTTCTGTACTGGAAAATCTACCAGTGATAGTATTTTTGTTAAATAATGATATGCTAGGCATGGTCGCTCAATGGCAAAGGACTTTTTATGACAGGAGATATATGGGTGTTCATCAAAAAAGATGTCCTGATTATGTCAAGATTGCAGAGGCATATGGAGCAAATGGATTCAAGGTTCAATCAATGGACGAGTTAGACAAAGCAATTAAAAGTGCACTTAGAACTGAAGTTGCTACTGTGATCGACATTACAATCGACCCAGAAGAGGACGTATATCCATTTGTTGCTCCCGGTACTGGACTCAAAGATATGATTACTGGTGCATGAAATATGAGCTCAAAAGAGTACAGGAACAAACCGCTGTATATCATATCATCTCTCGTTGAAAATAAACCGGGAGTACTATTTCGCATAACCAATCTCTTTCGTGCAAGAAATTTCAATATTGAGAGTATTACAGTAGGAATTACCGAAAAACCCGACCTCTCAAGAATGACAATTACAACCAGGATAGACGAATCTATACTTGATCAGCTGGTCAAACAGTTGAGAAAACTCATTGACATTGTGGAAGTGGAGGTTTTAGACGTTAACAATACTGTCTATAGAGAATTAGCCCTAATAAAGATAAGAGCAAAGGACTTCACGAACAGAAATGAAATCATAAATTTTGCTAATGTGTTCAGGGCGAACATCTTGGACATCGGAAAGGAATCTGTCACAGTCGAAGTCATTGGAACGCCAGACAAAATAGATGCGTTTAAGAATCTTATAATACAATACGATATAGTAGAGATGGCACGGACTGGTGTATCGGCTCTTCAGAGAGGAGAATGATCTATGGAATCCCAAAAAGTAAGAATATTTGATACAACATTGAGGGATGGTGAGCAGACACCTGGAGTTTCTATTACTCCAGAACAAAAATTGAATATTGCTATTAAATTATCCGAGCTCGGTGTTGACACGATAGAAGCTGGATTTCCCGTGGTATCTGACGGTGAAAAAGAAGGAATAAAGAATATTGTAAAACAGAAATTAGACACGGAGGTTTGTGCGTTGGCAAGAACTGTCCAGTCGGATATTGATTCAGCAATAGACTGCGGCGTAGATTATGTTCATACATTTATTGCCACTTCGGATATTCATATGCAATTCAAATTAAAAATGTCGAGGCAACAGGTGTTGGAAAAAGCACTTTGGGCAGTGGAGTATGCAAAGTCTCACGGATTAAAAGTTGAGTTTTCTGCTGAGGATGCTACAAGATCTGATAGGAAATTTCTTATTGATGTCTTTACAGGTGTGGTTGAAGCCGGTGCAGATAGAATAGACATTCCAGATACCGTTGGATACGCAACGCCAGAATATATTACCTCACTAGTTGAGGAAATTCGTTCAAAGATGAATACTCCAATTAGTGTTCATTGTCATAATGATTTTGGTCTTGCAGTTGCAAATTCTATTGCCGCAATTAGGGCAGGAGGATCATGCGCACATGTTACCATTAACGGTCTTGGAGAAAGGGCAGGTAACGCTTCCCTCGAAGAATTTGTTATGGCTTTGCAGTGCCTATATTCTAGAAAGCACAATATTAAAGTAAACTTACTATATGAAATTTCAAAATTCGTTTCAAATTCAATGGGCGTTATAGTTCAACCGAATAAGGCAATAATCGGAGAGAATGCCTTTGGCCATGAATCAGGTATCCACACACACGGCATTATAAATAATCCTTTAACCTACGAACCAATAAGTCCTGAGTTAGTTGGTAGAAAAAGGTGGCTCCAGGCAGGTAAACATGCAGGAGCTCATGGAATTCGTGCAATCTTGAGTGATTTTGGAATTGAACCTACAGACCAACAACTACATAAAATTATTGAAAAGCAAAAAGGCGTAGCTGATACAGGTAGATCAATTACTACATCACAACTTTTGTCAATTGCAGGTGAAGTGATGGGTAGCGCTAAATTTGAAGAGAAATTTAAGCTCTATGATTTCCATATTGTAACTGGTATGAATATCATTCCAACTGCAGTAATTAGACTTAATACACATGGGAAAGACTTGGTTGCATCAGAAACTGGAGTTGGCCCAGTTGATGCAGTACTTAAAGCGATACAAAAAATTGCCGTAGACATGGCAAGTATTCGAATAAGAGAATATCGTCTTGAGTCAATTACAGGAGGATCAGATGCACTGGCAGAGGTTACGATAAAGGTCGAGGATGTGGATGGTAACGTTCTTTCTTCAAGAAAATCAGGAGAAGATGTGGTTGTGGCTTCAGTAGAAGCAATGATAGATGCTATAAATAAAGTAATGTTAAGAAAGGTACTATATTCAAAGAATTAAAATCTATTTAGTTTGGGTTAATTATTTTGACCAGATATAATATTACCTTAGTTAATGGTGATGGAATAGGTCCAGATTTAGCTAATTCAGGTCAGGTACTACTTGAAAAGATCAGTGACTGCTCCGGAATAAAGTTTGATATTGTTAAGGTAGAAGCAGGAGACAATGCCTTAATAAAGTACAGTAAGGCTCTGCCAGATTTTTCCTTTGAGAGCATAAAAAAATCAGATGCTTGTCTTAAGGCACCTGTGGGAGAGAGTGCAGCAGACGTAATTCTTGTTCTAAGAAGATATTTCGACCTTTATGCTAACATAAGGCCAGCAAAATCGTATCCAAATGTAAAGTCGCTAAATCCATCGGTCGATCTCGTAATTGTTAGAGAAAATACTGAGGACATTTATCTTGGATGGGAATTTCCAATAGGAAATGATGCGGTAATAGGTTTAAGACTAACAACTGCAGAGGCATCAAGGAAAATAGCAGAATATGCCTTCGAAGAAGCATTAAGGAGAGATAATAAAAGAAAGGTTGTCTGTGTTCACAAGTCAAATGTTATGAGAGTCGGAGACACATTGTTTTCTAAAATTAGTAATGATGTTGCAAAAAAATACCCAGATGTGGAATTTACTGAATCTTATGTTGATGCATGTGCTATGAATCTAATTAGAAATCCCGAAAAATTTGATGTGATATTGACAACGAACTTGTTTGGAGATATTCTCTCAGATGAGGCTGCTCAAGTTGTTGGCGGGTTAGGTCTGGCCCCGGCAGGAAATATCGGAAGAAAGTTTGCTATATTTGAACCCGTTCATGGTGCCGCGTTTGATATTGCAAAAAGGAATATTGCAAATCCTTCATCTATGTTCTTAGCCATAAAAATGATGTTCGACTGGCTAGGCAGCAAAAACAAGAATGGAGAGGAAGATAATCTCAATGATCTGGGGAAAAAAATAGAAAATACTTTGACAAATTTACTTAAACAGAACTTGAAAACGATAGATGTGGGTGGTGATATGCATACTGACGAATTTACAAAAATGTTTGTAACTAAGTTAATTTCGTGATTTTCAAAGTATTCCTACTGTGATCTAAAATCCATAATATTGATTCCGCAATTAATAAATTGATTCGTAATTAAATCAAAATGAGAGTAGGTAGTCGTTTTATATACGAACCACTTTTGTATGTGATTCTACGATGTTAGAAGGTGTTACTCCCTCTTATCAGGCGCAGCTTGACAGAATTCTGTCAGTACACCATTCATCGATTTAGGGTGGATAAATGTTATTTTCCTTCCATAAGATCCAGATCTAATGTTTCCAATCATCCTAGTTCCATTGGCAATTGCCCTATCAACATCATTATCTATGTCATCTGCTGTAATAGCAATATGGTGAATACCTTCGCCACGATCTGTCAAAAATTTTTTTATTGGACTGTCATCTGCAGTAGGCTCAATTAGCTCAATTCTTGTGTCCTCTAATCTCAAAATAGCGACCTTTACCCTTTCTGTAGGAACTTCTTCTATGTCGATTTTATCAATTTTCAATATCTTTTCATAATTCTTTATTGCTTCATCAACATTGTTAACTGCTATGGCTACGTGATCTACTCTCATATCATACCACCGTCAAAAAGAAAACTTTGGTTCATATCTGCCAAAGATATCAACAAATACATCGCTTATCTCTCCTAAAGTAACATGCCCTTTTACCGCAGAAATAATATGAGGCATCAAATTTTCCACTTCCCTTTCAGCAAATTTTCGCAATTTGCTTATTTCAGAACTCACTTTAGTTTGATCTCTGTTATTCTTAAATTCTATCAACTTTTTTACTTGACGTGTCTCAATTTCTGGATCTATAGTATTCAATTGTGGTTCAATATCATTTTGATCCTGAAATTTGTTTACACCCACAATTATGCGATCATTGTAGTCTATCTCTTTTTTTAATTGGTAAGCATTACGCCTTATTTCCTCTTGAAAGTAACCCTTTTCTATCGCTGCTAAGGAGCCTCCTAACTTTTCTATTTTCTTTAGATATTTTTCAACTCCTTCCTCTATCTTGGATGTTAGATATTCAAGATAATGCGATCCTGATAGAGGATCGACAGTCTTTGTTACTCCTGTTTCATTAGCTATAATCTGCTGAGTTCTCAATGCTACCTTGACTGATTCTTCAGTTGGTAGTGCTAATGCCTCATCTCTAGAATTTGTGTGCAACGACTGGCACCCTCCCAACACAGCTGACAGAGCTTCAAGTGTTACCCTCACTACATTGTTATCAACTTGTTGTGCTGTTAGTGATTCACCGCTAGTCTGGACATGAAAACGCAAGTGAGTTGACTTCTCATTTTTGGCCCCAAATCTTTCTTTCATTATTTTTGCGTAAATACGACGTGCAGCTCTAAATTTTGCTACCTCTTCAAAGAAATCCATAGTACAACAAAAAAAGAATGACAAACGCGGGGCAAATTCATCAACTTTTAATCCTCTCGATATACATGTATTGATATATTCTATTGCGTTGGCAAAAGTAAAAGCTAATTCTTGGATGGCATTTGCACCTGCTTCGCGCATATGATAACCAGAAATACTAATCGGATACCACTGTGGTACGTTCTTTGAACAATACTGAATCATGTCACCAATTATTCTCATTGACTCTTTTGGTGGATAAATGTAGGTGTTACGTGCAATATACTCCTTTAAAATATCATTTTGGGTCGTGCCCCTCAAGCTGTTAGATGAAACTCCCTGCGATTCGGCAACTACAATGTAAAGCGCCAAAAGGGTTGAAGCGGTTGAATTTATTGTCATGGAAGTACTAACCTTGTCTAGAGGTATATTCTCAAAGCAGGTCATCATGTTGTTTATAGAGCTGATTGCAACTCCGGTTCTGCCTACCTCGCCCTGTGAGTACGGATTGTCAGAATCCCTTCCAGTTTGCGTCGGTAGATCGAAAGCAAGAGAAAGTCCAGTCTGTCCATGTTCTAACAAGAACCTAAATCTCTTGTTAGTTTCTTCAGCACTTCCAAATCCACTGTACTGACGCATGGTCCATAGTCTTTCTCTATACATGTTAGGATAAAGTCCCCTTGTATATGGAAATCTACCCGCTTTCTCCTCGTCATATTCGTTTTTAAGAAAGTCTTTTGAAGAAAAAATACTTTTTACTGGAATACCTGAATCAGTTTTGATTTTTTTTATATCCTGTTTTGTCACTCTTACTCACTCCAATAGAACAATCTTGTTAGCGAAATTTAAAGCTGCGTTATAGGGCTCTACTTCTTTTTTTAGTATCTTGAGAAGAAGTTTCTTGTAATCTTGGCTATTCATTATCTTTTCAATAGATTTTTCTCTAATTACGTTTAAAATCATATCTTTCAACTCATTTTCTAAAATCAATTTATCTCTTGCTTGGTACTTTTCATCATTTAATAATTTGACGAGCGCCTTGGTCAATTCCTTAATTCCCTTTTTCATCTTTGCTGAACATTTAAACACTAATTTTTTATTATTAGCTACCAGATCATAAATAATATTGTATAATATTGTAGCGCCGTCCAAATCTGATTTGTTTACCACATAGATATCTCCTATCTCTGTTAACCCTGCTTTTATTGCCTGTACGCTGTCACCTGTCTGTGGATTGAAGATAACGACAGTAATATTCACAGCTTTTGAGATTTCAATCTCTAACTGACCCGCTCCTACACTCTCAACTAATATCAGATTATAGCCAGCGGCATCTAAGATTCTCACGACGTTTCTAAGTGATCTTGAAATGCCACCTTCAGCACCCCTCGAAGCCATGCTTCTTACATAGATTTCGTCGCTAATTGTCATCATTCGTACCCTATCTCCTAATAAAGCACCGCCGGTTATAGGACTCGATGGATCCACTGCTAAAACTGCCACTTTGTATCCAAGCGAATGGAATTCTGCTGCCAATCTTCCTATAAGTGTACTTTTACCTGAACCGGCGGATCCAGTAAAGCCTATAGTTTTAGCATTCTTGGTTTTCCTAAAAATTTCGTGAATTATTTTAATCGAATCAGGTTCATTGTTATCAACTACAGTAATTGCTCTCGAGATTGATCTTTTGTCTCCATTTAGAATCCCAGCTACTAATTCTGACACGAGTGATTTAGCTAGGACGTTAAGTATTAAAACTTACTTTTGTGCGCAGTTCAGACGGTATTGGGTCACGAAATTGACAAAAAATTTTAAAGCTTGCCTATAATTTTTAGATGTATGTCTACATCCATACATGACAGAAGGAAACCGATAAGGGTACTTGTATCTAAGCTAGGTCTGGACGGTCATGATCGCGGAGCGCTAGTAATTTGCAGGGCGCTTAGAGATTCTGGAATGGAGGTAATTTATTCTGGACTATTCTGTACACCTGAACAAGTGGCAAAAATCGCTATAGATGAAGATGTTGACGTCGTAGCAATGAGTTTGTTGAATGGGGCTCACTTGACCTTATTTCCTAAGGTGGCGACTATCTTAAAGGACCGAGGCGTCAATGATATCCTTTTGATTGGCGGAGGTGTGATCCCAGGTAAGGATAAAAAGATACTTGAAGAAAAAGGTGTAAATGGTAATTTTGGACCCGGAACAGCGCTTGACGTAATTATTGAATTCATTCACAATAATTTAAAAAAATAATAATAATTATACCGAAATTATATGCATTAGTCTCTTGCCAGGAACCCACAGTTGGAAATACGTTCGAAATGAACTCAGCATTTAGTGCTCATTTCTTGCGAGTAAAAGGGAGAAAAGGACATAACGACTGAATTTTATCCATATCACCCTTTTCTTTTCATGAGATATATGTTAATTTACATGAATGACGCTTTGCTTTTGGGATGACGAAGACTTAAATCTAAATCATTATTCAGTAAATCTCAATTTTTAAAATGACGCTAATTGGAAATGCTTATCGGTGGCTTCACAGCAAATTCAACTCTCGTCCCACAAATTTCAGCTGGGTTGTAAACAATCAGGTAGCAGGAAGCGGATTACCTCTGTCCTTCAATCAAATTATGTGGCTAGTGAAACGTGGAATTCGTACGATAGTAACAGTAAGAGAGATCCCATTACCCGTGCAGTGGTTAACACTTGATGAAACTAACCACTCACATTCTGGAGGTAAAATCATTGAGAAAATTAATTACTTGCATTTAAGAGTTGAAGACTATCACTCTCCTACTATTGTGGAGATAGATTCAACCATTAATTTTATTAAAAATGAAATAGAAGCAAAAAGACCGGTGTTGGTTCATTGTGCAGCAGGGAAAGGTAGAACAGGAACGATTCTAGGGGCGTACCTTTTAAAAAAAGAAAGCCTCAGTGCCAAAGATGCTATAACTAGGATCAGAAACCTCAGACCAGGATCTATTCAAACTGATTCACAGGAAAAGTCACTATATGAATATGAGAATTACTTAAAAGACAATTCTGTAAATAATCATTGAAAATTACTAATCGCGTTGCAAAAAATACGTCACGTGCAAAATAAGATAACATTTTATTGATACCATTTGATATTTCGTATTATGGATTTCGAAAGGTTGGAGGAATTAGCTTTTGAGGCAAATGTTGCGCGAAATCAGAATATGAAGTCCAAGGCAACAAAAATAGAAGAGGAAATCTTGAAGAAGATGACGGAAAACCAGTTACAATTCCCTGTAGAAGAGGAGATCTTATTGACAAATAATACTGCTTCATTCGTATATAAGAATAACAAGACATATCCTTCGTTATTGGAATTTATTGGACGAATTCTACATGTAGCTATCCCAGTCAAACTGAATGAATGTAAATTTGGTCCGGGTGGAATTATAATATCTGCCGAAAATAAGCAACAGGCACAAAAAATTTTAGATGATTGTTGCCATGAGTTACAAATTCTTATCAAGGCAAAGGAAGGATACGTTGGCTAATCGAAAATTGTAATTGGAAAATACCATTTTTCCTAAATACCTCTAGTAGATTTGGTAACATGGCTGGTTTACCAGAATGTCTTCCTTATTTACCCTAATGCAATTAGTTACGCTCGAGGTAAGATAAAGTGGATCGGTAGTAATTAAGACGATTCTATGTCCTGATTTGATTCTATCTATCTCTTTTGCAATATCAATATGTTCCTAATGACAAGATAGATGTGTATCTAAATTTATAATATCAAAATTAATCGTCTTTACTAAAGACAGACATTCATCACTGTCTGATGCAGTAACTACGTCGATACTACTATCCCAAAAAATTCTGTATATAGGGTCTTTAGAGCTTAATCGGACACCACAATAAGTATTCGGATGTCATAGGCTTAATTTATCTACAAAATTTTATTCTCCGCTTTTCCACATCATCTTTCTCATATCTTTCCCAATAATTTCTAATTGGGTTTTTTCCAATTGGTTCATGAATCTAGCAAAAGAGTTCTTCCCATCCTTTTTGTAAATGCTTACCCATTCATTAGCAAATTCACCTGATTGAATATCTTCCAAGACTTGTTTCATGTTCTCTTTTACTTGGTTATTAATTACTTTTGCACCTCTAGTCAGACCACCGTACCTTGCAGTTTCGCTGACCCTGTTGTACATTCCTGTTATTCCATATTTGTATATCAAATCCACTATTAGCTTTAGCTCATGGAGACATTCGTAATAAGCGACTTCAGGTTGATAACCAGCTTCAACTAGGGTTTCAAATGCATTGAGTACCAGTGAATGAGCACCGCCGCACAAGTCTACTTGTTCTCCAAACCAATCTGTTTCAACTTCCTCCTTGAATGTAGTTTTAATCACTCCGGGTTTTGTACTTCCAATTGCCTTAGCCAATCCTAAAACAGTGTCTAAAGCATTTCCTGAAAAATCTTGATAGACAGCAATCAATGAAGGTGTACCAAATCCTTCTTGATATAGTTCTCGTACTCTTTGTCCCGGTCCCTTGGGAGCTACCATTATTACATCAATATTGTTTGGAGGAACAATCCATTTCCAGTGTATGGCGGCTCCATGAGAAAAATTAAGTGTTTTTCCCTGGGAAAGACTTGGTTCTATTTCATTCTTGTAAACGTTAGCCTGTTCCATGTCTGGAGTTAGAATATGAATAATATCAGCCATGTTTGAAGCTTCTTTTACTTCTTTTACAACGTGTCCATCATTTTCGGCAAGTTTCCACGATTTTGCTTCTTTATATAATCCTATAATTACATTTAAACCGGAGTCTTTCATATTATTTGCCTGAGCTCTTCCCTGGATACCGTACCCGACTACGGCAATTGTCTTGTCTCTAAGTTGTTCCAAAGAAACATCAGCATCAAACCATTTTTTTGCACTCATATGTACCCATATTGCGCATCGATATATATGCTATCTAATTGTATTTGACCCGAATATAATTAGAAACACCATCAAATTTCTATTCTAACCAGGCAGTTCTTGCATTCTAAGATTATAGTGCTGGCCTTATTTGATACTACTGAAAATTTTTTGGCTCCGCAGTTCCTGCAGACTGGACAAGCCCTGAGTCCTTTTGTCATACAACTTCTATGACATTTACTTTTTGATTCATTTTATATCTGGATATTGTTTAATTTCACCAATTCCATCCCTTTGGCTTTCAAACATGATTTTTATTCTATGTATCCCGTTAACCTCTGAAATTATACGAGACACCGCATTAGGTACATAACCTTTCCACTCTTTGCCCATAACAATATTCATACGAATGTTAGTTCCATTACAGTTACTTTGATCATGGAATTTGGGAGTGAGAACATTAAACGATTCAGAACTACGCGATAGAAGCTCCAATACGAATTTGTTACCAGAGTATAAGGTATCAAATTTAGGTAACATAGATCTTAGATGCTGAACCCAGATGGCATTATTCTCTAAGTTCATGATTGGCACAATGTATACTCTTTTAAGATCTATTTTCGACTCCACTAAAGATTCATGAATAATGTAAATTCGTTCTCCTGCTGTAAAGGGATTTGTAAATGTATAGTTAAACTGGGCGCTACCTATGGCAATTATCATCTCTTCACAATCTTCTAATATTTGATTGGCTAAGTTGAGATGACCATTATGAAATGGCTGAAATCTTCCCACCATTAATCCTGACTTGGCCAATTTTATCTATTATATAATTTATTTTCCTGCTCTTTTATCTTATCTGTGTCGACTTTGTTAAAAATAGGCTTAATTTCTCCTATTCTATGTCCTGGGTTCAGTAGTATTGATCCAATTGTTTTCCAACTCTGTTCGTAAACAGTACCTTCCAGTGACATCTGTTTCCAAATTTTTTCTACCGAAAAGGGTATGAACGGAGCTAGTAATATGGACAAAGTCCGTACGGCGTTTATTGAAATAAAAATAGTGGCTCCTGAATTTTCCGGGTTTTTCCAAGGTTCTTTTTTCTGAAAGTATTGATTAAACGTTGAGGAAAAATTCAGAATATTTTTTAAAGCCTTATCAATTTCGTTACCTAAAATACATTCACCGACTATGTTCCCAATTCTTTCTATTTCAGCCAAAGATTTTTTATCCAACTCATCATACTCAATTGGATTCGGTATCACATTGCCAAAATATTTTTTAATGAAAGTTAATGTCCTATTTACAAAATTCCCAATATTTGCAATTAATTCATTGTTTATTTTCTTTTCGAAGTCATTCCAATCAAAGTTAATATCATCTTGAGAATAGCTGCAAATTGATGCTATGTAAAACCGGAGATAATCTGGTTGAAATAAGTCTACAAATTCCCTTAACCCAATATACCAATTTCTGCTCTTAGAGATTTTGTTATTCTGAAGCATAAGATGACCACGTGTTGGAATTAGATCCGGTAGTTTGTATTCTTCATTCATGCCTATTCTAATTGCAGGTAAAAAAAGGTAGTGATGGTAAACAATATCTTTTCCAATAAAATGATATATTTCAGAACGATTCCATATTTCTCTTGCTTTATTTATATCCCCAAGTAGCTCAATAAGAGAGGAAATATAGCATAGATGGTTATCAAACCACCCATAGAATACTTTATCTTTGTTTGCATTACCATTACTAGGAATATTTACACCCCAAGAAATATCTCTTGTAATATCCCAATCTTGAAGGCCTTCTGCAATCCAGTTGAGTACATATTTTTTGACATCTTGTTGTAGCATTGTGTTTCCCTTTAACCACTTCTCAAGAACATCTTCAAAATTGGATAGCTTGAAAAAATAGTGGATACTCTTTTTTTTGACTGGGGGTATTCCACAAATAGCACATTTTGGATCCAGTATCTTTTCAGGTATTCTTCCACATTTTTCACAAAGATCTGAATACTGGTCCGCTGCACTACAATAAGGACATTTTCCAATTACGAAGCGATCTGGCAGAAACTTCAAATCGTTTTCGCAATAATATTGTACTACCTCCTTTTCATAAACAAGCATTCTTTCTTTCAATATGCCGAAGACATACTGTACAAACTTTCTATTTGTTTCTGAGCTCGTTTGTGAAAAAGAATCGAATACTATCCCGACTGAATTAAAATCATCATTGTCTTTATCATGCCAGTATTTTACATACGACTCTGGTTTCATGTTCATTTTTTCAGTTTGAATAAGTACTGGCGTACCAAAATCATCTGATGCACACAGGTGATATACTTCTACCCCATTTAGTTTTAGAAACCTGCGAATTATATCTGCGGGAAGATAGGTAGAAGAAATGTGACCCAGGTGTATTTCTCCATTTGCATACGGAAGGGCACTAGTTATTATTACACTCTTTCTATCCAAACCTTGCACAGCAGAATCAGTCATGACTACGAGAGATTAAAACTATCTGAATACCGCAAATGCATAACATATAGTGGAGATTGTATTTGTTTCTGACGTACGATTAACGAAATTCTTATCGCTGATAAGTTATATCACATATTTCCAGTGTATTACCAGATGAAAAATAAAGAACTAACTAAAAATGGTGAAAAGTCATGGAACTGGGCTTTCTCGCGCATGGGTATCATAAGAACAATAGTAAATGAAAATATTGAGCGGAGGCCATTAGAAGGGCTCAGACTAGGTCTTTCGCTACATGTTACAAAGGAGACGGCTGTTCTGGTAATTGCGGCAATCCAATTAGGATCGAAAGTTTCACTATGTTCTGCAAATCCATTATCAGTACAAGAGGATATTGCAGCATTTCTAACTTCAAAGGGAGCAAAGGTTTATGCTTGGAAAGATGAAACTGAAAAAGAATATTTTGATAATCTAAAACGAGTCGTAGAAACCCAACCTCAAATACTGACCGATGATGGATCAAATCTTCACGTAATGGCACACCGCAAGAAAATTCAAGGAATAATGGGAGGAACTGAAGAAACAACTTCCGGAATTACAAGACTAAGAGCGCTAGACGCCAAGGGAGCGTTGATGTATCCTATTATTGGTGTTAACGAAGCCCGTACTAAAAAACTTTTTGATAATCGATATGGCACTGGGCAAAGTACCATGATGGCAATTATTAAATTGACTAATGTTCTTATTGCTGGTAAACATATAGTTGTATGTGGATACGGATATGTGGGTAAAGGCGTCGCGTCGCGAGCTAAAGGTTTGGGTGCTATTGTTACTGTTGTCGAAGTCGATTTAATTAGGGCACTTGAAGCTTATATGGATGGTTACGAGGTAAGAAAAATTATTCAGGTTGTCGGCAACGCAGATATTTTTATCACTTGTACAGGACAGAAAAATATAATTTCAGAAAAACATTTTAGAAAAATGAAAAATGGAGCAATACTTGCAAATGCCGGACATTTTGACAATGAAATAGACATAGATAAATTATTTTTAGGTTCAAAAGAAACTTACAAAATTAATCAGTATTTGGATTGCGTTCACATTCACGGTAAAAAACTTTTCCTTCTCTCAAAGGGCAGAGTTGTAAATTTAGTAGGAGCTGAAGGGAATCCTCCAGAGGTAATGGCCATGTCTTTTGCAAATCAGCTCCTCTGCATAAAACATATTTATAGAAATCATAAAAGAATGCGCAACAAAGTGTATTCCGTACCGGAAAATATAGACTCTAGGGTTGCCAAGTTGACGCTAAAATATTTAGGGATAGGGATAGATAAATTGACACCACTTCAGATTAAATATGCAAGATCCTACTAAAGCTTCAGGCATTTTCCCATAAATTCATACATAATATTTTATAAGAGATTGAAACTTTAAAACTAGTCATGACTTGGGTTCGTGCGGGAAGTATTGAGGAGTTCGACAAGAAAACTGGAAAGGAAGTAAATTTAAGTGGGACCAGAATCGCTATTTTTCGAACAAAAGAAAAATTTTATGCTATAGAAGCCTTATGTAGACATCAAGATGGCTCACTAGCCCCAGGCAAAGTAGATGGAGAGGTGGTGGAATGTCCCTTACATTCATGGCACTATAATATACGTACAGGCGAATTACTGGATTATCTTGAGGGGGTAAAATTAAAAACGTATAAAATCGATTTAAAGGGAAAAGATATTTACATAGATGTTTGAATTTATAATAAATCACTCTTCATAAATTGATATAGTTCTATTTTGAAAATTTTTAACAAACTTACTGATACTCTTGAAGAGATTGGTACTAAAAGCAACGACAAGATTAGAATTTACGTCTGCGGTATCACAGTATATGACGACTGTCATATCGGCCATGCACGAACTATAGTAGTATTTGATGTTTTAAGACGATATTTAACATACAAGGGGTATGATTTAATTTATGTACAGAACTTTACCGATGTTGATGATAAAATAATAAACAAGGCGAAATTAGAAGGGAAGACAGCTGAAGAAATTTCTTCCATGTATATTATGAGTTATTTTGAAGATTTTACTAAATTAAATGTCTTGAAAGCAGATTTTTATCCAAAAGCAACTGAACACATTAATGATATAATAACAGCGATTAAAATACTGAAGGAAAAAAATCATACTTATAGTACATTAAATGGCATCTACTATAGAGTGAGGGCATTTCCTCACTATGGTAAACTTTCAAAGAAACAAATAGATGAACTTGAAGCTGGTTCAAGAATTGAAACAGATGCCTTGAAAGAGGATCCACTAGACTTTGCTCTGTGGAAGTTTTCTTCTGATAATCCATCTTGGGAAAGTCCTTGGGGAGTAGGTAGGCCGGGTTGGCATATAGAGTGTTCTGCTATGGTATCCAAGATACTTGGTAACGAAATAGAGATTCATGGTGGTGGTACAGACCTAATATTTCCGCATCATGAAAATGAAATAGCTCAATCCGAAGTTATTAATGAAAAGAAACTTGCAAAAATTTGGATGCATGTGGGTATGATTACAATTAATTCTGAGAAGATGTCAAAATCTCTCAAAAATATGATCCTACTGAAAAATGCCCTTAAAAAATGGGGATCTAATGTACTTAGGCTGTACCTAATATCTTCTCAGTATTCAAAACCGATAGATTACAATGATGAAATTTTAAATGAATCATTGCAAAAATGGAGACAGATTGAGCATTGTGTATTCGAACTGAGAACTACGAAAAATGTATCTGGGGAAAACGACCAATTTGAAAATAAATGTCATAATTATCTAGATATTTTTACGTCATTCTTAGATAATAACCTCAATACTCCCGGAGCACTAGGTACATTCATGGAATTAGTGTCGTATATAAACAGTATTAGCTCATCTGAAGAATTAACAAGTACAATGTCAAATAGAGTCCTACCTATATTGAGTACCATGATGAATATTATAGGTGTCAAGATTGGTGAGGTTGACACTAATATAAAAACTCAGATCGAAAAAATGATTTACCAAAGAAATAAGTTAAGGGCTGAGAAGAAGTATGAGGATGCGGATGAGTTGAGAAGCAAGATTTTTGATTTATATAATGTTGAACTTACAGATCATAGCACATATACATCATGGAAGAAGAAGGAAATTGTTGAATTCGATGAAAAGTGATTATATTTTTTGTTGACCAAATAGTAACTTTAGCAATGAAATTATGTTGTTTTATTTTATTCAAATAATGGTGGTTATGATTTTATAAACTGTTAAATATTTAAAACATGTCTTAAATTATATTTGAAATTGAAGAAAATACTCCTTGGAATAATGATATCGGCTGTGGTAATTATATCTTTATCTTTGGTAATATTTTTTAGTCCTTTTAAAAGTAATATGCAAATTTTCAGCGAATCATTTAACGTCTTGGTATCAAAATCGCAAGACCTGACAAAACAATATCAGGAAGAAGTTGGAAAATGGAACATGAAAAAACTCGACAATTTGACAATGGTTACTATAACTGATAAATATTTACCACATTTCGCAAAGCTCGAAAACGAAGCAAGAAATTTGACTGTTCCAAATGGCTATGAAAATATTAAGGATTCGTTTATAAGATCGATAGAATCTGAAGCGGCTAGCTATGATCATTTCAAGAAATATTTGCTTACTGGAAATAGAACTGAAGATCAACTCTCAATAGACAATTTATCTCTTGCCTAAGCATACGAAAAAATTTATGAAGAATTTCTATTTAAGAATCATTAATCAAAGGAGATACCGTCTGAAACAAAAATATATTGCAATTGCTACAAATAGACTGAAGATCTTCTATCATGATAAAATATTTTAGAGAATTTGTAACTTTT
Source organism: Nitrososphaeria archaeon (assembly GCA_021324715.1). Taxonomy (GTDB): domain Archaea; phylum Thermoproteota; class Nitrososphaeria; order Nitrososphaerales; family Nitrososphaeraceae; genus TA-21. Next base: position 6,086 of record JAJPIN010000076.1, on the reverse strand, counting down.
TTTTCTAATATATCATTCCCAAAAGCAGTACTGATTTTTTCTGGAATATTGATATTATTTACTAATAATCCGATCTACTCTCTCGAGAATTTCAAGGTAATGCAAACTAATACTATATTTGATCAAAGTGGATTGGTTCATTTATTTGGTCAAATAAAGAATATTTCAAATGAACCACAGAAGGACGTCGCGATATATGCAACTTTTTATGATATACATGGGAAATACATAGGTAATGCAAGTGGGATAGCCTCCATAAGGTCCATAAACCCCGGCCAGGTTTCGCCCTTCGAAATAATTTTTCTCGATAAAGATAAATCAAAACTATTTTCTGACTATGTCCTCAATTTAACAAGTAAAATTGGAAATCAAAAACCAGAAAGTATCCTAATATCATCTTCAAAATCTAGACCTGATTTATTTGGATATTATTATGTTAGTGGAAGAATTTTTAATAATGGTGGCGAAGCGGCAACCAACGTTCTTGCAATTGCATCTTTTTTTGACGACAAAGGTAAAATAATTGGTTTGTCTAGCGCAATTGCTGAACCTAGCAATATGACTTCACGCAGTGTAGCAAGTTTTACGATAGTTATGGATGATAAATTGCAATCTTCTAAAATCAAAAACTATTCTTTGACAATAGATTCAGACCAATATGTATCCAAATAAATGCAATTTTACTAATCCAGAACTTTAGTATTATAGCCTACTTGATGCGGTAGTGAATTGCCATAGTCATTACTGGCACTAGATTATAATTTTTGAGTCTACAGAAATATATTATACCGCAAATGATTGTACTTATAATGGAATTATTTCATCCATCAGTCTTCCTTGCCATGTTTCCATATTTGTTTATCAGCAGCTTTCCGATATTCGGATTAATATTGGTGACAAAATGGATAGCTAATGACACGAAAAAAAAGCGTAGGCCATTCTGAGAATTTAGCAACCGAACTCAAATTCCTTTATATGTTGAAGGAATGACTTCACTTTCATATTACAACAACGCTTGAAAATATATATCATACAATGAAATATCATATCTACCTTGAATGCGTTTCAAAAAAAGTGCGCGTTATGCGAAGACATATTGCCAGCTACAAGTTCTATAAATATTTGCCATAACTGTTTAAAGAATGCAGATTGCTGCGTTGGCTTGGAAAAGTTGAGGGATTAGTAGGATCATTCTGCCATTTTTAGAGTGTCACTAATGGTTATTATGCCTGTGACTTCCCCTTTGCGACTTACAAGAACGCACTTTGCGAATCTTACAAGCGGGATTAGTGCCTTGGCAGGTGTTGCAATATCAACTATTGGTGGAGGAGGTTCCATTATCTGTAGAATAGGAACTTGATGAATATTTTTTTTATCATCACTTTCAAGTACCTTTCTAGCAAGGACATCTTCACTTACGAGTCCTACAATTTTAGAGCCGTCAAAAACCGGGATTTGACTAATTGAATTCTTCATCATCTTTTCTATTGCGACTTCCAATTTTTCATCCTTTTGTACTGAAATCATCTGATGACTACATATGTCTGCGGCCTTCAATGAGGTTTTACCTTCTTGGGAACTTAGTACTTCGAATATTTTTCTGGCCGTATCATAGCTGGGCTTACATCTTCCAGATTCAATTTGGTTTATCATGGATGTGCTAATACCGGATAAAGATGCCAGTTCACGCTGAGTCAACCCAAGTTTTATCCTTCCCTGCTTTATGTAATCAATTCTAGGAAGCATCTGCTAATTACTTATTCTGATATCGTATTTTTATATTAAGGTACGGAAGATAATTAAGACAATAGAATATCAAAAATGATAGCCTTAACCTTATATTGCATAAATTTAATGAGGTCATAATATCAGGAATGAGTAAAGACACCCACATGAAAACGTGGGATTCTGTGAAGAGATATAAATTGACCAAAATGCTAAATCAATTATCGAGCATTACCGGCCATGGGACGGAATTGGTTACTGTGTATGTACCTCCCAGAAGGCCAATTTTTGAAATAATTGGTCAACTCAGAAATGAATCTGGAACAGCATCAAATATCAAATCTGATTTAACAAGAACTCATGTCCAGGATGCCTTAAGTAAGACTGTTGAGCACCTCAAATTGTTTAAAGAAACACCAGAAAATGGCCTTGCCATCTTTTGTGGGGCCATTCCCAACAATAAGGGAATAGGAAATGAGAAGATAGAACTTTATTCAGTTCTGCCACCAAAACCAATTCAAATTAATCTTTACAGGTGCGATGACCATTTTTGGACAGATCACATCAAGGATATGCTCAGAGATGAAAAAGTTATAGGGCTTCTCGCGATAGATAGTCAAGAAGCGGGCTTAGGTATACTTACAGGGGATAGGTGGGAAGTAATAGATACACTAACTTCAGGAGTTGCTGGAAAGCACCGACAGGGAGGACAGTCAGCAAGACGATTTGAAAGACTCCGGGAAAATGAGCTGAACGAATATTTTCACAGGATTGCGGATCACGCACAAAAGATCTTTATTGATGAACATAAGATAACTGGATTAATTGTGGGCGGACCAGGTCCTACAAAGGAGAACTTTTTGAAAGAAGAATATCTTGACTATAGGTTACAAAATAGCGTCCTTGCGACAATTGATAATTCATACTCTGGAAGTGAAGGGATTAGAGAGATACTGGAGAAAGTAAACGAACAGGGAATAATAACAGAGTACAGATTATTAGATGAAAAGAAACTTGTGAAGAAATTTATGAGCCAGGTTTATTCAGATCAAGGATTAGCAGTATATGGGATCCATGATGTTCTAAAAATGTTGAAGAGTGGAATTGTAGACACATTGATTGTTACAGATGAAATACCATATATGCAAATTGAGATCAAATGCAATAAATGTGGAAATATTCAGGAAAGGTACGTCGAAAGATTCAATTTGATCAACGTAAAGCAAGACGAGTTATCAAAATCATGTCCTAAATGTGGAAGTGATGATAGAGACTTTATAGAAAAAGATATTGTCGAGCTCCTTGACGAATTATCTACTAGTAGTGGAACCAAGATGGAAGTAATTTCCTCAAAAACAGAAGAAGGTGCACAACTTGTTAGCTTAGGAAGCATTGGTGGACTTTTACGATTTAAGCCTACACATTAATTAATGCAGCAGTAGATTCTAATTTACTTTAATACCACTTAGGGAAAGAGAGGCCTTTATCTTGTGGGCAATTTTGTCAAGTTCTTCGTCTGAAATTAGAGTTCTGGATGGCCATCTTCCATTTGGAGAATCGTAATTGTATCTTGGTATTATGTGAACATGAACATGCGGCACTATCTGATTTGCCGCCCTCCCGTTGTTTTGGCCAATATTTAGACCCTTTGCGTCTAATGCCTTTGCAATTCCTTTTGCGAGGAATGAAACAGTTGAAAACAGTTTGCCTATCTCCAAATCATCCATTGTAAAAATATCTGGGTGATGTTTCCTTGGAAGTACCAAAGCATGGCCGGTATTAATTGGATACTTATCCATAAATGCCAGATAGGATGAATCTTCGTAGATTTTAACTGCTTTTAATTCATTATTGATAATAGAGCAGAATATACATTTATTATTTGAATTCAATAATTAAATCCGAGTTTCTTGCTGATTTATATTTTTGTTATGTTCTTTATTTACGAGACTTTTAAATAGGTCAAATTTTTTTCTAGTGTACATGACTGAAACGATTGAAGTATATGAGTTCAATATGAAATTCACATTCACTTGTCCTAAATGCGATTATAAGAACGAAGATATCTCTTCGATAGATATCGCCAATGGCAATGCTGAGTGTGGAATGTGTGAAACGCTATTTAAAATAGAAGGTACTGACGGTATCAAGATTTTTGCAATCTTGGAATAATTTTTTTCCTCAATCTATCCTTAGTTTAGTACTAATGTTATATTAAAATACGCTATAATCAATAGAAAACTGATGGAGCTTATTAGTAGAACTGTAGTTGATGGTCCCGCAAGGGCCCCCCATAGAGCCATGTACAAAGCAATGGGTCTAAATGATGACGATTTATCTAAACCTATTGTAGGAGTGTCTTCCACGTGCAACGAAGCCACGCCATGCAATATTCATTTAGGCGATTTGGCTCAGCACTCAAAAGCAGGAGTAAGGGCTTCTGGATGCACTCCAAGAGAGTTTACTGCAATATCTGTCTCAGATGGTATAGCGATGGGGCATGAGGGAATGAAGACATCGCTTGTAAGCCGTGAAATTATTGCAGATTCAATCGAAATAATGATGCGGGCACACGGATATGATGCGCTAGTTGGGATTTCAGGTTGTGACAAGAGTTTACCAGGTACAATTATGGCTATGGCCAGATTGAATCTGCCATCAATATTTGTATATGGAGGAACTATATTGCCTGGTACATGGAACGGTAAACAAGTTACCATACAAGATGTTTATGAAGCAGTTGGCTCGTTTGAAGCAGGAAAAATAAAGATGGAAGATCTAAAAAATTTGGAGGATGTTGCATGTCCATCGGCAGGTTCATGCGGAGGTATGTATACAGCAAATACAATGGCATGCATCAGCGAAGCTCTTGGTATGGCATTACCGGGAAGTGCATCACCTCCTGCATTAAGTGAAAGAAGAAACAAAATATGCTATGAAACAGGGAAGCAAATCATCAGTCTATTGGAGAATAATATCAGACCAAGAGATATCCTTACATTTGAAGCATTTGAAAATGCTATAGCCATCGCAAATGCAATAGGAGGTTCGACCAATGCCGTTCTTCATTTACTTGCAATATCTAAAGAGATAGGCGTAAAACTGGAACTAAAAGATTTTGAGCGAATTAGAAAAGCGACACCTCATATTGCAGATACAAGACCTGGTGGTCTGTATGTGATGGTTGATTTAGATAGAGTAGGTGGCGTACCTATTATATTAAAAAATTTACTAAAAAAAGGATTATTAAATTCTGGTACTTTGACTGTTACTGGCAAAACACTGAAACAAAATCTCGAGAATGTATCTTTGATGAATTCTGAACCTGTAGTATATTCGTGCGATAAACCTCTTCATCACGAAGGAACTCTAAAAATTCTAAAAGGTACGCTTGCCCCCGAAGGTGCAGTGATAAAAATTGCTGGACTGCAAAAGAAGAAATTTGAAGGAAATGCAAAAGTTTTCAATTCTGAAGAGAACGCTTTTGATGCAATATCCGAGCAGAAAATACACAAGGGCGATGTTGTTGTTATTAGATATGAGGGCCCTAAAGGAGGCCCAGGAATGAGAGAGATGTTGGCGGTAACCGCTGCGTTAGTGGGACAAGGTCTAGGAAGCGATGTAGCCATGGTAACAGATGGAAGATTTTCTGGAGCAACGAGAGGATTTATGATTGGTCATGTTTCTCCTGAAGCAATGGTTGGCGGACCAATATCTTTAATAAAAAATGGAGACAAAATCAGTATTGACCTTCAGAAAGGAAACATTGATTTGAATATTAGCCACATTGAACTTACTAAAAGAAGAAAAGCATGGAAACCAATAAAGTCAAAGTACAAGGAAGGAGTTCTAGCAAAATATATGCTACTCGCAAGATCTGCATCAGAGGGAGCTGTAACGATACCCCAATTCAACTAATTTCATCGATATGTGCTAAAGCAAGTAGAATATGAGATCATGATTTTCAATCAAATCACAAAATTCAGAAGTCTTTTCCTGTTGTCAATAGTTGCCATATCGATAATTTCGGTTGTATTTTTTTTGTATAGATATGAATCAATTACGATTAACTTTTTCCCTCAAAATTCCAATCTAATCTATCAAGGTATTTTTAATAATGCAACTAGTCTCGTTGAACTTGGGAATACTACGAAATCGCTTGGATTAACCAACATGTCAGGAACCAAATCAAATATTTCAGTTGTGAGTCGTAATTACAGTTCAAATTCACCGATAGACGACCTTATCTCACTGAGTAGCCCAGTTGATACCCTTACACGAATGATAATCGATGTTTTGGAAAATTCATCCATATCTGGTTCTAAAAATAGTAAAGATCATGGGTTCAAAAACTATTATGA
>JAJPIN010000026.1 GCA_021324715.1 Nitrososphaeria archaeon | reverse complement strand
CAAAGTTACGTTAGTCCTAATTTTATTCTCAGCGAATTTTCTTACTGCCTTTAGCCCATCCATCGTCATTGGAACTTTTACAACAACATTTTCACCAAATTTTTTTAACCTCATTCCCTCTTCAATCATTTCCTCAGTTTTTGTGCCCACAACTTCCAAATTGACAGGACCCTTTACAATTTTTACGATCTCTTTCATGATATCCTCAGGATGACCTTTCTCCCTAGAGATTAGGCTAGGATTTGTTGTAATTCCATCAACTATTCCCATATCAACAAATTTCTTGATAGAGTCAATATTTGCAGTATCAAGGAATATTTTCATTTCTTTAATCTTTTCCTGATTTTAAGAACTGATTCTACAATATGATCCGAGCTCAAATGGTATTTGCTTAATAGTGATTCTATCTCAGTTTCCCTTGCTGATTCTCCAAAAACATCTGCTACTCCCATTCTGTGTACGGGGACAGGGTGATTTTCTGCGGTAACTTCACAGACAGCACTCCCCAATCCTCCTATAATATTATGTTCTTCAATAGTAACGATTGCGGTGGTATCAATAGCCGCACGATATACAAGCTCAACATCGATTGGTTTGATGGAGTACATATCAATGATTCTGCAAGACACCCCATATTCTTTTTCAAGTGTTTGTGCTGCTTCGATAGCCTTTAGAACCATAAGTCCGCAAGCAATTAGAGTAACATCAGAACCATCTTTAATAACGTTCCCTTTGCCAATATCAAACTGATCAAAACTATCTTCATATATGTTGGAGTTGGATGGACGCGTCAGACGCATAAAAAACGGTCCGGCAGTATAGCTTAGAATGGGAACCAAATTTTTTACCGATACGGAATCTGAAGGAACAAGTACTCTCATGTTTGGAATCGTTCGCATTGTAGATATGTCTTCTATTTGTTGATGAGATGCACCATCTGGGCCAACTGTAAGTCCAGCGTGCGATACTACTAGTTTAACGTCGAGAAATGGATAACAGATTGAATTCCTAATCTGATCAAGACATCTGCCGGGTAAAAATGCAGCGTACGTACTTGCGAAAACTACTTTACCTGCAATAGCCAATCCAGCCGCTATGGAGACAAGATTCGCTTCTGCAATTCCAACATTGTATAATCTAGTAGGGAATTTATCGCCAAATATTTTTGTTTTAAGTGAATCAGTGGTATCAGCTCCTACGCAAACAATGTTAGGATCTTTTGAGCCTAGTTCGACTAATGATTTCCCGTATGCAGTCCGCATGTCAGATATAACATTCTTATCACTTAATTGCATGAAGATCCTCCTCAATTCCAAGCTCCTTTGCTAAAGGTATAAGCATATTTTTACGTGATTTTATCCAATCAGATCTCATGTCATTTATAGTTGCCAGTTCTAACAATTTTGTTTCAATTGCAACATTAGCCTTATGCCTCAATTGGATAATATTCGAATTGATATCTGGTGAGCCGTATACTGCGTTACCAGCCACCATTATTCTGGCACCTGCGTCAAAAACTTGTTGAAGTGTCGCTGCATCAATACCTCCATCAGCCTCAATGAATCCTTTATAGTTGTTGCTCTTCAGAGTTTTTACTATTTCTGCCATCTTATCCAATGCATCTGGAATAAATTTCTGGCCCGCAAAACCAGGGTTCACTGACATTACTATCATAACATCAATGTTATCAAGATGCCTAATAATCCAAGATGGAAATTGAGTTCCTGGATTTATAGCAATTCCAGGACTGATTCCAGCCATTAGTAGCATTTTGTTTATTTCCTCAAATTCAGACTCAGTGCACGCTTCAACATGAACTGTAATAATATCGCAACCTGCATCTACATATTCCTTTACATGATTGATTGGTTTTTCAATCATTAAATGAGCATCAAAAGGAATACTTGAGATCTTTCTTAAGTGTTTGATAGTATCTGCAAAGAATGAAGTACTCGGTACAAATTTACCATCCATGATATCTAAGTGAATAAGATCCGCACCAGCACGTTCAGCTCTTCTTACTTTTTCTTCATAATTTTCAGGTTCTCCTGCAATGATGGATGGCGCTATCAAAATTTCACTTTGAAGTTCTTCCAGTAAAATTGGAACGTGTTTTTTTGGAGGAGCTTTTCCATGCCATTGTGGACTATTAGCCATATGCTTAATTCCCTTGCCCTTAGTTGTATTCGCAATAATTATTGATGGCTTGTCCTCAACTTTTTCAATTCTACTCAAAGCGTCTATTATCTCTTCTATCTTGTGCCCATTTACCTCCACTACATTCCAATTAAATGCAGTCCACTTGTCTCTAACAGGGTCTAAGGGCATAATTTCTTCGGTAAATCCGTCCTGCTGAATCCTGTTTCTATCCAAGATAGCCACTAGATTGTCCAACTTGAATTTAGAAGCCGCCATGGCAGCCTCCCAGATTTGTCCCTCGTTGGATTCACCATCACCAATCATAGTATAAACTCTGTTTTTTTTGCCATCTCTCTTCTTTGCGAGCGCTATCCCTATAGATACTGATAAACCAATTCCTTCAGATCCACCTGAATATTCTATGCCTGGAAAGCTGTGATCTTTTTGGCGTTCTGAATATCTAACAGGATGTCCTTGCAGCCGCGAGCCAAGTTTTCTTAGTGTCTTCACTTCCTTTGCATCTATGTATCCTGCCGTAGCTAAAACTGCATAGTATCCTGGTGCCGAATGTGCTTTTGAATTAATGAAATAATCTCTATCTTCCCATAAAGGATCATTTGGTCTGTGTTTCATTTTATGAAAATATAGAGCTCCCATTATTTCCGCTGCTGAGAATGACGCTCCGGGATGTCCCGATCCTGCTTCTGCGATTCCTTGAATCGCCAACATTCTTACATCTCTTACTTTCCTATAGAGCTCTAGATATCTCATTTTTAAAGCCATTTAGATACCCCAAACAGAACCCAAGAACACCATCATTGGATATTTATTGTAAATAGAGTGTTCGATAAAAACATATGTTATTTT
>JAJPIN010000128.1 GCA_021324715.1 Nitrososphaeria archaeon | reverse complement strand
TTCTTCAGCCGCAAGGATCTTTTCCTCCAAACGTACCAATTTTAAATTACCAGGTACGCCTTTTTTTGCAAATGGATAAGTACCCTCCTTAAGATGAACGCTCATTGTATCACTATCAAAATATTTTTCAAATTGTAACTTTGAATTCTCTTTAGACGAACTTATATGAATTGACTTAATTCCATGTGCTTCTGACACCAGGTGTTGAACGTAGTCGCACGTTATCAATGTGGCATCTTTTTCTAAAGCTATGTCTTTTATTATGGCATCTATTCTCCCATGTTTGGCCAGCCTGATCTCCTCCATTGTTGGTCTAGTTCCGGTAAATTCCAGATTTATCTTTCTAGTTTTGCATACATCTCTTATCCTCTTTATTTCAAGCAACCCTTCTATTCCTTGTGACTTGTTAGTCGATGCCTGAGCTTGAAGTTCGTCGAGGACAGCTACGGGTATTATTATTTGGCTGTTTTGTTCGATTTTGTCTCGTATGATATCTGGAACTTTTCCATCAATTATCACACTGGTATCTAAGACGAATTTGTCAGTCATCTGAAATAGTATAAAGATTATAGATTAATGTGTTTTTTTATAAAATTGGAAATATGGCAAATTGTAAAACTTGTCATCATTATTTTTAAGATTCGTCAACATAGAATATAGTTTGATTGTTTCCACTATTCGGATCTGAAAGAAGGCTTGATATCATTTTAGTAATTTTTGCTTCATTTGTAGGCCCACCCTCTATGTTGCCAGGCAGCAATAAATATTGTCTTATATTTGATTTTACAACATCTCGCAATTCTTGATTAACAGTAGCGTTGAATGGTCTAAGGGCACCGCGAAATATTTCTGATCTTGCCCTAACCACTCCGGATATTTTACCTCCAGCAGGAGAATCAGGTCCGACAATAATTACTGATCCGATCGAACCAGTAAATAAGGAAGGCTCATTTAATGCTCCTTCTGGAGACATGCTGATTACTGATTCCCTAGTAATCAACGCAGGCACAAACAAGTACTTTTCAACTAGTCCATCCCATTGCTTTCTATTAAGAGAGTTTAACGCTACCTCGTAATCATATTCACCGGTCATCAGTACTACTCCGTCTATTGCTGAGAACTTTTGACGGATTAGTTTAAATATTTTCTTTACAGCAGTTTCACTAGATAGATTTACAGAATGAGAATGTAGATCCTTATAGTAACTCAAATCTTTAGAATCATTCGTCAGGACTACTAATTGTTTTGACTTATTTACAAGGAAATCTGCAATTGATTTTGATCGTCTGTGATTTTTTTCCGAAGATGAATTTATTATCAATACGATGAGTTTACTCGACAGATCAATTTTGTTTTGTTGAAGATAAGTTCCAATTATCGGTCTCGTGGGATAAAATACTCTGTCATTCGGAACAATCTTCCCATTTAATAATTTGCTCATCTTTTCACACGACAAGTTTACTACCATGTCTGCGACTTGTTCCTGAGAAAGAAATTCCTTATCAACTATCATTTTTTTTGTATTGAGCTGTATTTTTTCGGCAATTTCCTGTGTTTTAGATAAAAGCTCTCTAAGTGTAGAACTAAGGTTTGACTTGTGATCCTCATTCTTAGCCTTTTCACTAAACAACTCTTGTATGACCGAGACGATCTCAGTGTCAACCGCTGTCTGGTCCTCGCCTGAGACATTCAAAAGTCGTTGCAATATTTTCTCTATCTCAGTAGATGATAATCCGGGAAAGCCTCCGATGCGCAAAAATTCCGCGGCTGCTTTCGGGTATACGGTTTTATAGATACGGTCTGAATGAACCGGACCCGGATTAGTTGCAACTGATTCGATTCCGTCAGGAACCAATTCCCATGCGAATGCTTCGGCCAACCTGTTTTTGGCGCCTTGTGCGCTAGTGTAAGGTGTTCTAAACCTATATGGCCGCTGGTCATACTTATTTTCTTCTGTGAAGAAAGTGGATATTGTTATTATTTTAGAGCCCTTTTTCATGTTTTCAATGCATTTGATGGTAGTCCAAAATGTACCTGTTAGATGAATCATTATACACTCTTTGAATTCAGAAAAATTAGAGTTCGTGAAAAGCTTTACTGGACCTGAAACTCCAGCATTGTTTACAAGAATGTCCACAATTCCTATTTCTTTTGATATAGTACTGAACATATTTGTTATTGCTGCTTCATCAGAAACATCAACACCCGGGAATATTCTGATTTTTGCCAAGCTACCTGAGGTTCCGATTATGTTTTCCAATTCAGATTTGGTTTCTTCTAAAGGTTCTTTTCTTCTTCCTAGTAAAATAATGGTTGCTCCATTTTCAGCAAATTTCTTCGCAATAGCTTGTCCTATTCCAGTGCCACTGCCAGTGACTAGTACAACTTTATCAGCAAATTTAAAACCCCTATCCATCTATTTTACCACCCCCTATTGGCATAAGTTGATGGCATTTTAATACACTATTAAATATAGCTAAGATGAGCACATTTTGGTCGCAAATATTCAAAAGAATTCGAGATGAGAAAACAAGCCTATTCACACAATTTATTTAAGAGTACAAAATTACAAAATATATGAACGATGAAGCTCAGACAAAGGATTCAATTAACATCCATGATGATGAGGAGGAGCCCGAAACTACCAAGAATTCAAGCCTAAATGAAATTTTTGCCTCACAAATTCAAAAGAGCGGGGTTGCTGCAGAGCCAATCCCAATAGGTTCGTTGAAGTTGGAGCGTGAAGATTATTATAACAATGACATCGGATCCAACCCTCGCTTTATTACCAATCGTGGATGTATCAAGCTAGAGGACAAAGAAATTAGTATGATCCAAATAATTCAACTAAACTAGCCGTAATCCACTTTTAAAATGATTTCTCAAAATGAAACATAGCTAAAACCCTCTAGATGAAACATAAAAGCTCTTCATGCTCTCCACCAATCGAAACTAAGAAAATAAACTTTCCGAGGTTTCAAAGAGGTAATGGCCAAAATAAATTGCTTCTTTACAGTAGTGGCCAACCTTCCAGCCAAAACTATCCCTGTAGCTGTGATATCTTGTTGTTTCTCTACCACCTGCACCAGATATGGCGCATGGTCAATTCCAGGACCATGTTCATATATAGCGAAGTCACACCCAAATTTGATACCCGGCGATACAATATATCCCAAATCTCTTAACTTCTTAAATGCCAGATACTTAATATCAAAATCCAAATATTGTTTCCTGCAAATTTCTTTCATATCCTTTAAAGTTATTCTTTCTCCATTGACATCATTTACGGACAATAATTTGGAATCAATCAGATAACACCCTTCAATTAAATCAAGTACGAGGGGAGTTTTAAAGTCAACTCCCTTGGGTTTGTTAATCCCAAGAGGTTTCCCATAATAACCGAGAGAAAAAATTGATCTTGAGGCCTCTACTTCCCATATAATTATTCTGCTCTCTACTATAGTCCCAGAAATTGAACTCATTACATACTCAACGCTAGTATTGTCAGAGAATCTGAAGCGGCTTGACATTTATCCGCCATCCCTTCGATTCCCTCTACTGCGTCCTTGACTAGAAGTAGATCTTTAGTATTTGGAATTTCGTTCAGTGCTTTAATCACAACTTTTCTGTAAGAATTGTCGACTTTTCTTTCAATGCTTTGTACCTCTTGTGCAAGCTCAATAGTGCTTGAGGGGTTTATGCTTAGTGCCCGAGCCATTTCATTTAACTTAAAAATCGCCTCTACTACCATATTGATAAGTTCGCTGATATCCTCGTCAAATTTGCCTTTTTTCAACGTGTTTATTTTAATATTTGAGAGTCTGAATGCTATTCCAGTGATATATCCGGCTATATCATCAATTATGTAGGCAGTTCTTAGAACATCTTCTCTGTAAACCATGAGGCTTCCAGTATCAGAAATCTCTCGAGTCATCTTTCTTCTAAGATTCTCTACTTCTTCGCCAGCATTTTTCATTCTAACAAGAGATAATTCGGTTTCCTTGTCGGTCCCCTTTATTATTGAATCTGTAAGTGACGATAGATCTCTTGCTGCATTTAGAATATGAGTAATTTCATCGTGTAAAACGGCCAGTGCCTTTCTTTTAGCCTGTACTTCCAATTCCCCGTTATACATACACTGATTAAAAATGCCCAGACATTTTTAATTCTTTTCAAATTCTTTTTGTACGTAAAGAATTAGAGCTTAGAAAATGACTACTAAATTTCATGGATTGGGTACATTAAAAAATGGATTTTGGGCTATTAACTTGTACGGTTTGCCCACGTCACCACGGTGAACGTACTAACTGCAGATCCAATCATCCCTGCTATCAGTGCACCTATGACCGCCTGGTTGACAAATTTTGGCATCGACGTTGCAAACCAATCTGCAATTCCAGGCAATAAAAGATATCCTACAAAGCCAACACCAAATCCTATCAACCAAAATACGAAGACTGCAAATCCCCTAGACAGATTTCTTCCTCTCCATAACAGTTATTTCTATAATCATGACACTCTGGAAATTCATAGCAATTTTTGCAAAAAATGTATTAAATTGCGATTGTCAAAAAATATGAATTTGATACGTCATTGATTTGCTGTATATGTTGAAAATCTTATAAAATTGGGAAAATAATCATGACACGAACCTTAGAAACTAGATTTTCAATTGAAATTCAAACTTATTTAAGCGGATATTTTAGATACTAAAGTAATTGAGATTGATACTGATAGGTTTTGGAGTGGTTGGCCAGAGCTTTGTTAAATTATTGTTATCCCATTCAACTGATCTGTATAATGAGTATGGAATAAAACCCAAAATAGTTGCATGTGCTGATCATGGGGGAATAACAACTTGCAACCAAGGTTTAGATCTGGAAAGATTGCTAAATGTAAAGAAGAAAAAAAATTCGGTTAAGGAGTATAATAGTTCTATTATCGAATCAACCGGAATTATGGATATTGTAGAAAACATGGACGCGGAAGTAGTTATTGAATTAACTCCGACAAATATTATAAATGGTGAACCAGGTAGGTCTCACATCATTACTGCAATGAAGTCAGGCAAAAACGTAATAACAGTAAACAAGGGACCCCTTGCCTTAGAGTTTCCTTCGTTGATGGAATTGGCAAAGTACAACAGAATTGCATTTAAATTTAGTGGGACTGTTGGAGGTGGGACACCAATACTAGAATTTGCAAAAAGGTGTTTGAATGGCGATAGAATACTATCCTTTGAAGGTATCCTTAACGGAACGACCAATTACATCCTAAGCAAAATGTATGAAGGATTGAATTTTTCAGAGGCTCTCATGGATGCTTCAAAAAGAGGCTTCGCAGAGAAAGATCCAACACTAGATATTGATGGGTATGATGCAGTCGCTAAATTAGTAATTGCATCAAACTTTGTTATGAACTTGAAATCAACTATGGATGATGTTAAGAGAATTGGTATTAGGGAGGTACAAGCCACGGATGTTTACAATGAACGTAAAAAAGGAAATGCCATAAAGTTAATTGCTGCTTGTGATGGAAAAAAGTTAGTTGTTGGTCCCAAACCGGTCTCCACAAAGGATCCAATTTGTGTGAATGGTACGCTCAATGCGATTACATTTACATGCCAACATTCAGGTCAACAAACAATTATCGGTAAAGGAGCTGGCGGCTTGGAAACCGCAAGTTCAATCTTGCGAGACCTAATCGATATTAGATGCCAGATGATAAGTGTTTAATACTCTTTTTTTAGATGCGCTTGGTGAAGATAGGGTAGGAACAGAAGAGGGGGTATTAAGGCCTTTTTCTTTCATCTTATGCACTCGTAATAGCTCTGGTACGCTGGGCAGTATTTTAATTTAGTATCCAATTATGATCGTTTTTCCTTTCGACTGTTTTTTTTAACCTTTTTTTTCTAGCAATCCGTGCCTGCTTCGGTGCTTGCACAAGATACAAAAAACGACCATCAAACAAACCTAATTTAATATAGCTCTCAGGGTCATTTGCATCCAGAGCACAGTAAGTTATGTTCTCTTTTACAGGATTTACCCTTATTTCCACATAATCCAAGTACCAGGTGTTCCATGACTCTGGTTTGGTTTGCCCTCCCCACCTAATATCTGATTCAACACGAATATAGACAGGATAAAAATGTAAAGTTTCAGTTTTGATTGGGTAATGACTCCAGTCTCCAGCACCAATATATTCTAATTTTTTGGGAAGGGTGCTGGGTTTATCACCAATTATGTAAGTTCTATCATCTCCCCTTTCAAAATCATCAAAGTCCCGTTGAGATTCAATATAAAATTCTCTTCCACCTATTCCAACATAGACCTCTAAATCGGTTCCTGCACCTATAATGTCAGCCGTTTTAAATCGAATATAGATTGTTTACCTTTGAGATAAAATCAGATCTAAGAACATTTGTATAAATTGATATCTGATTGAAGCTCATTAATTTTGCATGTCGTTGCATTTTGGGATTTGAATAATGGCTTGCTTGTGAATATGATTTTTGGTCGGAATCTTCCAAAACTTTAGATATTCGCCTATGAAAACTAGTGTGATTGACTATACCTCTCTTACTATTCATTACAACTATCACATTCTCATTATTGTGGATACAAAATTTTGCTAGCGCAGAGATTACGGTGACTCCACCTTCAAATTGGGAAGCGAATCCTAGTAATAATTCAACTGCAATGGCATGGTTGGAAAACTCTACAAAAAGTGTACTTGTAATTTACAAGGTTCCTGAAAGTCTGTCATTCCCGTTAATATTTGTGGGTCCATTCATGGGTCAATTTTTAGCAAATCAAGGTATATTAGAATCTGCAGATCAGGCATCATTTGGCCATGGAAATCATGGCTATAGATATTTGCTCAATCTTTCTTCTCCCTCAAAACTGCTCAATTCTTCCTCTGGTTTACTACCAGAAGGTGGTGTTTTTGGGAAGATACCAAAGGAGATAGATGTTCCTTATAAAGGAATGTTATTTATAACTGAGAAACAAGGCAACTTATATGCAATACTTTTTGGGAGTCCGAAAGGGAGTTTTGATTATGTACTAAATGCGATCAAGCCAACTATTGATTCAATTCAATTCGCCAATTCCACGAACCCATAATCAGCTATAGTAAAGAAAACAAAAACCGAAGTCTATTCTATTCTATTTTAATTATATTTGATTAATTAAACTCAAATTGGTTAAGAGTAGACCAGCAACCTACAGCACTTGACAGAATTAGTTTTCGATAGGGACTTTATTTAGGTATGACAATTTTAAAAACTAAATGATAAAAAGGCTAAAAATGCCAGAGGAATCCAGATATTTTCGCATCATTTTCTGTGTGCATTTATAATGTACCTGCTGCAGTGAGGCCATTTGGTTTTTATGATTTCGTTTCCGTTGTCCGTTTATCTGTTCTACAATAATTATGATCCATTCCTTATAATAAAAGTATATTTTATTCGCATTTATTAATGAAGACGATTCTATAATTAACAATGGATTTTTGGTCCCTGATTAAGGATTATGCTCTCACAATAACAACTGCTGGAGTAATAGTTGCTTTATTCATTTCCTTACTTACCCTCATTTCTCAGAAGAGGCACAACAATTACCAAAGACTTATAGAAGTATATACGATGGTTAATACGATAGAGGAGAGAGAAGCCAGAAAGAATGTATACGATGCATTCAGGATCTATATGGAGCGCCATTATAAGAATGGCCTAAAAATTAGTGGTAAGATGTATTTTGCTAAGAACCTGATAAAATTTAAAGGCGATGCATTCCTTGACATTTTCCGAGATCCTGTTGTTCTTGATGAGTTAAAAATAAAAGAATTTGAACTGCAAGAGGATGTGGAAAGAGTAAGGGCCACATTTGACCA
>JAJPIN010000235.1 GCA_021324715.1 Nitrososphaeria archaeon | reverse complement strand
TTTCCATATGTTTAATATGCCAATCTTTCATGGGAAAATTATTTCGAGTCAAAAGAATCAATAATATTAGTATAAAGGGCTATATAATACATTATTATTTTCTGGATGCATAACTGAACAAAAATTACGACTTGCATTGGTAATAATCATAATAGTGAACAATTAATTCCATGTACAATTATAAAAATCGAAATTTCATCCATAAATATTGGAGACGTGGAAGCTATTACTGTTATTAGGAATATCATTAGACAAAATGGAATCTCATAGATTTTAAAATTCAATAAACCCAGAGTTGCATACTGGTTTCAAACAGGAGTCGTCTTTTATGATAATCATTAGATCAATTAAAAAATTATCTGCACAGAAATTAATAAATTTTTGAAATCCTTGTATATTTGAGCATACGTACATTTAATATTCATTCATATGCAATGAACTATGTAATATTGGATAGAAATGGCAACCTGATTGCAAGAAAATTTTTTTCATCCCTAAACGCAGCAAGCTATGATAAGATTGTCAAGTACACAACATTCGATAAGGATTCATCATGGAAAAAGGAAATGGTAGGTTTTATTGATGGAAATAATAAATTAATTCTAGATTTAGCATGCGGCACTGGTATACTTTCTACTTTTATCGGAAATGTATCAGCCGAGTCTAGAATAATTGGATGCGATCTTACATTTGAATACCTAAAACTAGCAAAAAGCAGGCAAAGTTATCTTCTATTGACCAATTCCTTGGCAGAATTTCTCCCGTACAAAGATGCTAGTTTTGACGTCATAATTTCATCGTATCTTGCTAAATATACAGAGTTATCTGCTATGGTAAGGGAACATTGGCGCGTTTTAAAAAAAGGCGGGATTGTGATAATTCATGACTTTACATATCCTGATGCCAAAATGATGAAATTATTGTGGCACACTTATTTTCAAATCTTGAATCAACTCGGAAAAGTTATAACTTCTTGGAAATATGTGTTTTCCAATCTAGATAAAGTAATACAACTAAATCCTTGGGTATATAACCTCGAAAGAGAACTTGACGGGATTGGGTTTAGGTCTATATCAAAAAAGTACTATACATGTGGTACCGCTGCTATAGTGTGGGCGAGAAAATTATGAAAGAGCAAGTTACCAGGATAAATGAATGGTTTGTACCAAAGTTTGGCCCAATAAAATTTAGGATTTTTGTTGGTATGATGTTCCTTCCGTACACAGGAATGTGTATTTCTTTTTCAATAATAGGATCTTTGATATCCCCAACCATTGCATGGGATAGGATTGTTGCCATTATACTAATCTATTTTTCTGCTCTAGGAATTTCTGCTCATGCTGCAGATAGTATGGGATCAAAAAAAAATAAGCCTTGGGGTGACCATTTTTCAAATCTCGAATTACTCATAATGCTAGTCTCTGGGTTAGTTATAGCCTATGCGATTGGTGCATATTACATTGTATTTTTTGTACCATTATTACTACCAATAGCAATTCTGGAAGGATTTTTCCTATTTGCGTACAACTATGAAATATGGAATGGTTTTTTTCATAATAATGTGTGGTTTTCAATATCTTGGGGCAGCATGCCACTATTGGCAGGCTATATCATGCAAACTAATTCCCTATCATATGCCCCCTTGTTGCTATCTCTGGTAGCATTTGCATTATCATATCTTGAAATAAATTTTTCCCGGAAATATAAAAAGTTAAAACTAGCCAACGACCAGTGTGGAACTAAAAAGTTAGAATTAAGATTAAAAATCACAAGTATAAGCACCATATTATTCTCCATTACGTTCTTGATTTTCCGAGCACTCCAGATCACTTTTTAATTTTCGTTTTTGTAATCAAATAGCATGTATAGGATCTATCATGTCAAGAATCATCCTTTCACTGTTGATGATATAGACAAGCTTGAAGCTATTTCAAATAAAATACTTGATCTGGTTCAAAGATTACTTTTAATTGATTTGGGAAATACGCAGTATCTTTTAGAAGTAATAAATAATACAGAAACAAAAATAAAAGTCATTGAGCAAGTTGAAGAAAAAAAGGTAATAAAACGAAAATCATGCATAATTTCTTCAAACAATATTATTTTGGCTTATGCAAATTCTAGAATATATAGTAAAAAAATACCACTTGAGGTCTTAGAGGAGATTCGAGAACAAAAGTACGGTATTGGTAAAATACTACTCTCTCATAGACTCGAGATATTTAAAAAAATCACAGAAATAGGTTTTACTACGGAACTACATATTTTTAGAAACTACTCGCTATATCATAAGGAACAATTGATATGTAGGATAAATGAGGTTTTTCCTATGAAGGTACATAACAGGAGTACTAAATGAATTGTATGAGCTAGTACGATAATCGATCTTACGATGTTAATGAATATTACAATCAGGAGTACCAATTAATTCATGATAAACTTTACTTTTATTGAGGTATTAGCACTATCCATTTCGTTAATACAGATTTCAACTATTCCTGAATATTTTCATTCTAACATATATTGTTGATGTTTTTCATATAAAATAGAACCCCGGAATATGCTTAAAACAACTTTCAAATCATATATACAAACAAGATTGAATTTAAAACATTGGAACCAAAAAACGTCAAGAAATTTGATCTTATAGTCATCGGGAGTGGAGCCGGTTTAGATGTTGCCAGCGCAGCAGCGCAAACTGGTATGAAAGTTGCAATTGTTGAAAAGAACAGAATGGGGGGAACATGCCTAAATAGGGGTTGCATACCTTCCAAACTTCTTATCCATAGCGCAGATATAACAGAGATAATAAAAACCGCTCATGTTTTCGGTATACGTGTTGAAAGGTTTTCTATCGACTTTCAAAAAATAGTGGACAGAGTAAATAGCATAATTGATTCAGATTCAGATCACATAAGGAAGGCGTACAATGGTTCTGAAAATCCAAAACTTTTTCCAGTAGAGTGTACGTTCGTTGATGAAAAAACACTTTTGGTAGACGGGAACAAGATAACCTCGAATATTATCCTGATTGCTGCTGGAACCAGACCTGCAATACCTAAAATTAAAGGATTAGAAAGGACCAATTATCTCACAAGCGATGAGGCTCTTCGACTTCCTAGACAACCTAAAGTCCTAACAATTATTGGGGGCGGGTACATAGCAGCTGAGCTTGGTCATTTTTTCGGATCCCTCGGAACAAAGATCAATATAATTCAAAAGCACAATTATCTGTTACATAAAGAAGATTATGAAGTATCAAAAAAATTTACAGAAATTTTCTCTAAAAAATACAATGTATATTTGCGATGTATCCCAGAACGAGTAACAAAGAAAAATGGAAAATTCGTGGTTTCTGCAAAGAGATCCAGGTCTACTAGCTATTTGGAGATTGAATCTGATCAACTTTTATTGGCAACAGGACGTGTTCCAAACTCTGACACCCTTAATTTATTAAATACAGGCGTTAACGTGGATGAAGACGGTTACATCAACGTAGACAAAAATCTTGAAACTAATGTCAAGGGCATATTCGCCCTAGGAGACATAATTGGTCGCTATCAGTTTAGACATAGTGCAAATTTGGAGGCTCAATATGCTTTTTACAACATAATAAATCAGAGGAAAAAAATTCCAGTAGACTACAGGGCAATGCCCCGTGCAATTTTTAGTTCCCCTCAAGTTGCAGGCGTCGGATATACCGAGCAGGAATTGATGCATAGCGGTAAAAAAGAATACCTCAAGTCAATTTATCGATATATCGATACTGCAATGGGGAAAGCGTTAGAAGAGAAGGAGGGCTTTGTGAAATTGTTAGTCAGTAAAGGAAACAGAAAAATTCTTGGATGTCATATAGTCGGAAATCAAGCTTCTATACTTATTCATGAAGTTCTTGTGGCAATTAAAAGTGGAGACGGAACTATTGATAACATTGCAAAGACAGTCCATGTTCATCCAGCGCTATCAGAAGTGATTGCAAGAGCGGCAGTTGCGATGTAAAGGAATGGCTTAAAAACGAACTATCGATAAGTAACATATTTTATGATCCCAGTTACTACTATTGTCTTTTCTTGCTAAATATTGGAAACATTATTAATGTATTTTATACTTACATTAATGTGAGGAGACAAAATAAGGTGAGGAGATCTCATGACCGACATGACTACTCCAACTTAACGAAAAATGAAAATGTACCTTCCAACTATATCAGTCTTTATAATGAAACTGAATTATTAAAAAGAAAATTAGAAGAAGAAAAGGCACGAAAAAGAACTCGAGGTCCATATAGAAAAAGTAATGCGAATTAGTATCTAGTTAATTCTATAAATTCTATAGGTACTTGTTTTAGATGTGTTTTAGACAAAGATATCATATTTAAAAAAAATATTATTTGAATAAGTTCCAGATCACATTAGTAACTATTGTCACTTTGTATCACATTGCTTTTGATTATTTAATGTCTTTGCAAATGAAAGCAGGTAACCATCTGGATCATGTATGTGGAAATACCTTTCTCCCCATGAAGCGTTACTGGGTTCATTGTCAAACAATATTAATTGAGAAATGGTCTTATCATTTTTAAAATAAAGATATAATTCGTCAACATCTTCCGTATATAGGATAATTTTTCCGACAGTCCTTTTATCTCGCTCTTTATTGTTATGCCTTGTCTTGGATAGTTCCAGGTTTAGATAATGAGCGGAATTTCCAATTTCATAGCTAGTAAAAAGATCGCTAGGGGATCCACCATAGGTAAGCTTAAAACCTGGTATCTTAGAATAAAACTTACAAGATCTATTCATATCATTGATTACTAATGTTATTGCAGAAATTTTATGTACCTTCATCGTGTTTGCTAGATCATTCTAATGATGAGTTTAACATTATTAAGAATTTCTTTTTATGGTAACAAAGAAGTTTCAGAACCATTTAAAATAATGGATAGAGATTAGAGATTAATCCTCTCCCCCGAACTTGTGAATAAGTTTATTTTGTCGTATTTTACACCAAGTGCTGCTTCCTTTCCAATGATGAGATCGTCTATTCTGGAAGCTACGTTAGATATTTTCAGCGATGCTTGTCCCAGTTTTAGTTCGGCTACTGAATCATCTCCATAAAGCTCGATATAAGTGACTTCTCCCTTTAACTTAAGACCATCGAATCCTTCATTGTTTCTCAACACTGTGATATCCTTTGGCCTTATGCCTAGGACGATATTTTCTTCCCTAGTTCTATCAATTATTGTTGAAAGTACAGCAGGGACTTGAACCATTGATTTATTATCATTTTTGTCTGGATAACCGTTATCAAGTTTGAGAAACATATATTCATCCCTTACTACCCTAAATTTTAAAAAATTCATCGGAGGATTACCTATAAAACTTCCCACAAATTGATTTGCAGGTTCGTTGTATACTTTCTGGGGAGAGCCAAGTTGAAGCATTTTTCCTGCCTCCATGATTGCTACATTGTCTGCCATGCTCATTGCCTC
>JAJPIN010000042.1 GCA_021324715.1 Nitrososphaeria archaeon | reverse complement strand
TCCATTGGATTTAATGCTAGACCCAATAAAGACATCATTGAGGTGAAAAAGAGGATGTCCATTAATCCAGTGAAAAGCATCATTGGCATCCATGCTCTATTTGAAACCATAAATGAATCCAACTGTGATTTGTCTCCACTGTTATAGTACTGTTGCATTTTTTGAACATTTTCTTGTAATTCTTTTTTCTTGTTGTCAAGAAGACTAGAACCCGTTTCTGTTATTTTTAATTCTATTTTTTTCCTACCTAAGAATCCTCTCTTCTCATTCCTTATTACCAATCTCTGAAAAACAAGATCTTTTACTATTTGTTCAACTTCATCTTTAGATAATTTGGACACTCGGGAAATCTTATCAATATTATTGATTCCTCTTGAAATTGCATCGAGAACTATGAAATGATTGGGACTGTGTCCAATATTGACTTCGTCAGACATGTTGATTTTACCCACACAAGTTTACTTAAATCATTCGTTTCTAGTATCTTGAAGTAGGAATATTCAGATTCGTGTAGTAAGCTAATCTTTTTTGATATGTTGCTAGTCTGATGATCTATATGGCGAACTTTCGAATTCTTTGATCAATAACCATATGATTTTCTATTGCGGAATATTATATTTTAAAAGTTTAAAATTATTGATTTCAAAATTAGATAATTGGCCGGTACCGACAGTTTCGGAGTTGAAAACGGAATGGGAATCAGAGCTGTAGAATGGATGAATTTATACTCAAAGGAGAGAAAAATGGATTTTAAGGCGCAACTAGAAGGTTATCGGATTTCATCAAAAAATTTTGGTGATTTTGAAATAATGTCGTGGAATGGAAATTGGTCCGATGCACGTAAGATAATTATTAAGGCAAGTACTAAACTTAGTATGAGAGTCATAGAATCAGGTTACCACCAGAAAGATAATCTTTTGACTTCATTTTTTGGGTTTGGAAAAGAATTTGCTAAAGTCTACAAGAAAGGTAACTTTATTGGAACTATTGTATTAGGAATGCGCTCTGGAAAATGGTATATAAAATCAGAGAAACTTGGTTAGAATTTAATTTTTAAATTTAAAAATAGGATATAAAGTCACTGTCGTCCTATTGTCTAGTAACCCTACTTTTTGAATAGAAAGTCACATAAGCTCTTTCCAGCAACACCGACACATTCGTCATACAGATCTTCCGGACTTTTATTATTGTCATTCTGAGATGGTAGTCTATTAGAAAACTCATCCGTTGATGAACTGATTTTAGGTTGATCGGGCCTTTCTCCCAATATTAGGTCTAATTCCTTAATTGCATTATCTCTTAAAACCGTGAGGTGCACTTTATCTCCGACATGTTTCTGACTTTCGAGATATGATAGGATATCATCAATCTTTGATACATCTCTGTTATCAATTTTTAATATAACGTCTCCTCCCACGTCGACATCTCTTCCGTTATACGTAGTTGTGGTTGATCCTGCTCGTAAACCTGCTTTGTCAGCCGGACTACCTTTTGTGATACTAGTTATTAGGAATCCTTTTGTCTCATTCAATCCAATCTGTTTGGATAAATCTGGTGTAAGACTAAGACCGACTATTCCAATGTATGGGTGGTGGTATGAACCGTTTTGGATAAGGGAAGTTGCAACTTTACTAATGGTGTTAGAGGGAATGGCAAAACCAACTCCAGAGTAGACCCCAGTATTCGAAAATATTGCCGTATTGATTCCAACCACCATACCTTCAGTATCAATAAGAGGACCTCCAGAATTTCCTGGATTAATGGCAGCATCAGTTTGTATAATATTTGGGATAGAGTATGATGATCCTGCTCCTTCAATATTATCTTGATTCTCATTTGATGGCAATAGCCTACCCAAGCCACTAACTATTCCTTGAGTCATTGAACCTGAAAGTCCAAATGGATTTCCAATTGCAACAACAGTTTCGCCAATTCTCAAGGATGATGAATTGGCCAAGGGCAGAGGAGCTAGCTTATCAGGTGAAATATTCTTAACCCTGATGACTGCCAAATCTGCAAATTGATCAACACCGACAAGGTCGGCAGGATAAACATTACCGTCTAGAAAAGTGACTTGCAATTCATTATTATTATTATTATTATTGGTCCCTGATGCTACGACATGATAATTTGTGATTATGTGACCATCCTTATCATAGACAAATCCCGAGCCTAATCGCGATCCCAATTGATTAGAGTTATCTCGCTCAGTCACTTGTACCACAGATTTTTGAACCTTTGAGAAGAGATCTGGAAGTGGCATAGAACTCTGTTTCGTAGAGTTTTGAGAAGCCGATACTTGTGCAGAAACTAACCTAGTAGAACTAAAAGTTGCACAAGAGACAGTTGCAATTAAGAGCAAAAATGATAGTGTCAGTAAAATCTTCCTTTCAATCATTTCCTTAACTTTATGCTATTATGCACAATCCTATATTTGAACCATGGTAATTTAATTCGAATTATCTCATCTGAAATTCATTCTAATTTTTTACTGATTTCTCAGCGATAATCTAATTCATCACATTGGTACGTAATGCACTTGATTCTTAAACTAATATGCAATTCCATGTTATTCCTATTTATAATCACAATGTAGAAAACCTAGATTTTATCATCAGAATAAAAACGATACAAAGAAATTCAAGTATCTATTGTATCATTGATATGTCGAAGGATGAATCTTCAATAATATATCTAAAATACAAAAACCTGAGCGATATGCTAAAAGTTATACTATTCTCTTCCCAGTCTGCTTTAGGACTAACTCCTATGCTTTATCACATAACGCATAAGGCAAAAGAAATTCTCTTTATTGAAACCGGGGCTTTGGGCGGAGCATTAGTTCATTACATAGTTGAGAAGGAAAAACCAAAAGAGAAATTCATTGAATTGAAACAATTAACAGGAGAATACAACTTTGTTGAAAAGATAGGAACTGATACACATTCAATTTATATTCCTATACTTGAATTGGACACCACATCCATTGAATTTCCTGTTTAATCATTTGTAACTTAGGGTTAATTTCAAGGTTTTGATTAAATTTAGGAACGCTTCATTTGAAGCGAAGACTGTAGACTCATTCTATGATAGATGTTCAAAAGTATAATCCAGCTAAATTCTTTCAACCGTAAGCTTAAATCTGTTACTAATTTAGGTGATACGGATTCAGAATAGAAAAAGAAAGATTATCTGCCCTGCCTTTGATCTTAAAGTATGATCCAAAAATGCTGTTCACTTGTATTTCGAAAATTGAATAGTTTGACATAGATAATTAACTACTAAGATGGTGGTAATGAATAGTGTCAGTGATTATTGATAGTAGCGCAAATGACTGAAACTAACCACTCGGTTACAATCTTTACACAATATAGTAGGTTTTAAAAATAACAGGATAGAATAATTATGTATGGCGGACGAAAGGTTATCTCAATTTTTAAAGGAAGGTAAAGATTGGGAGAAGAAAGCAACCAGTATACCCGGAGTATTTTTACTTAAAATGCCCGAATTCAAAAGCAGACCCTCCTGCATCGCTTTAGAAATCAATCCAGTTGATACATTAGGGGTGGCAACTAAAAAACGTGGAATATTAATTAAATCTCGTACTGAGTTAGAACAGATAAGCAATATTCTTAATAACGTAAAAATTGTTCAGCTTGCCGCTAGTATAGACGAGGTAAATCCAGAGAAAAAGACAAAATCAATTCCTTCTCAAACTGACGTATTTGAGATCTAATAAAGGAAATATAGATGATAGAAATATTACTTATAAAACTTTAATTTTGATGCTTAATTCATTTTTTCAATTTACTACTTTCAATTTATGGAAATAGTTAATACATGTCATTAAACAAAGAAACCTCTTACTTTATCCACCCTCTTCTTAGGAAAAATAAACTGAAATTTAGAGAATATCAGAACAAGATTGCGAATTCGGCAATGACTAAGAATACTCTGGTCATTCTTCCTACAGCATTGGGTAAGACAATCATATCCTTACTTGTATGCATAAATACTCTTTATAATAACAGAGACAAGAGAATTCTGATCTTAGCACCGACGAGACCACTTGTGAATCAACACAGAGATTCATTTGTATCATCCATAAAATTATTTGACGACCAAGTTGCTATGATTACGGGAAAAATATCGCCACGCTCAAGAACAATCATGTGGAATAAAGAATCCATAAGACTTGTTTTTTCTACCCCAGAATTAGTAAAAAACGATATCATAGAACGGAGACTTTCCCTAAAACATTTCACTTTGATTGTATTCGATGAGGCACATCGTGCGGTTAAGGATTATGCGTACACTTTCATAGCAAAACAATATCTACAACATTGCTCTTGCCCTGTAATTCTCGGATTAACTGCGAGCCCGGGGTCGGAAATAAACAAGATTCAAGAGATATGTAACAATTTGTTCATTGAACGATTAGATTATAAAACTGAAGAAGACGCTGACGTAAGACGGTACATAAATCGGATAGATCTAAAATGGAGGTGGTTTGATCTCCCGTCAGAGTATCAATATATTAGATCTATCTTAAAGACAATGTTAGATGAAAAATTAAATTGGTTAGTTACCAGAAAGATGATAAAAAAAGATTCAAGATGGATCTTCAAACGTGATCTGATTTCTCTCGGCGAACAGCTGGGACAAAATTTGAAAGGTATCTTAGGAGATGAGCGTCGACCATTGTATCTTGCGCTAATGCAACAATCCTCGGCATTATCGCTGATGTATTGCATTGAATTGATCGAAAGTCAAGGATTTTACTCACTTGAGACTTTTTTGAATAGAAAGCAATTAGAAGAAAGCAAGAGCCCCAGAATGTTACTAAAGGATCATAGAATGAACGAAGTAAGACGGCTCATTGAACAATTGGAAATAGAGCACCCAAAGATTGGATACCTTATTAAAATTCTAAAAGAAAGATTTGATTCTCAGTTTAATTTGAATAGGACTAGTAATTTAACCGATTCTGATTTAGAAAAAAAATCTAGAGTTCTTGTATTTACTCAATATCGAGACACCGTACAACATTTAGTTGAATTGTTGAACAAATACAAAATCAAAGCATCCCGATTCGTGGGTCAATCTAACAGACAGGGTGTTCCGGGTATGAAACAGGAAGAACAAAAGATTATCTTGGAAAATTTTAAGAAAGGGGACTTTAATGTACTGGTCGCAACTTCTATTGCAGAAGAGGGACTCGATATTCCAGAGGTTGACCTAGTTGTTTTTTACGAACCAATACCAAGTGAAATAAGGCACATTCAAAGAAGAGGAAGAACTGGGAGAAAAAATATTGGTTCAGTCCTAATTCTTGCAACAAAAGATACGATTGACCAACGCTACCTTGACGTAAGTAGAAAAAAAATCCAAAAAATGAACTCGATTCTTTCATCTATTAGTACAAATCTAAAACTCAACCCAGTTCATAGAGATCCTCTAAAAAAAAATCCTATGACAAGATGTGAAACTGATTATCTTGATTCATTTTTTGACAAAATTCACCGAGGACCAGAAATAAAATCACAATCGTCAAACAATAAAAAAGTTTTACATAATAGAATTTCACATTCTAAAGACGACCATGCTATTGTGCATTTTAAGAGACAAGTGGAACAAACTGCGAGGAAGATATATTCTTTGGTATCTATTAAAGGAAACAAAGGATTAAAAAGTGAAACAATTGAAAATGTACTAGGCGTAGACGATTCGCTTGTAAGCGCAGCGCTAAAGATGCTTGAAAAAATGGGAAAAATAAAAATGATTGGCAATAACGTAATTTTTTCTGAAACCAGAGCAAAAATTCGGGGACAGCTCTTTTACATTGAAATTGAAAAGGTCGTAACCGGTAATGCAATTGTACTTGTGAATGGTAAATGGCGTGCTAATTTGCATCGCTATGATTATGATGGTCCAAGAGATTTAATAAGAAAAGGAAGAGAATTCAAAGTGATAGGAGAATTGTACGACGAGAATGATAATTTGAATATACGTGTAGAGCAAGTCTTGTAGTTGAATCAAACCTGCGTAAGTTTTAGTTTGCCTCATCAAACTTCAATTATTTACTCAGTGCAGTAAATCTGGCTTATGTTGATTAATTATTTTAGATAACCCATTCATATAATTTTTAGCAAAAGTCGTAATGGGTTGAGAAGAGTACCAGATACATCCGAGTACCTGACAGTCGTGGCAAGTTCTAGCTATATCCCATTGGGGCGCGTTCCAGACATCTTCAATCGTTTGTTCGAGCAAATTATAAGTGTTCTCAGACTTGTTAAATTTCCAACAAGGTACCATTACGGTACCATCCGCATTAACAAAAGTGCTCTTCCATACTCCACATTCATCGAAAGTCGTACGCCCATAATTGATAATTTGTTCAAAATACTCCGGGGGTATCATTATTTGAGGGGAAGATTTTTTTTTCCCATAATCCAAAATGC
Source organism: Nitrososphaeria archaeon (assembly GCA_021324715.1). Lineage (GTDB taxonomy): Archaea > Thermoproteota > Nitrososphaeria > Nitrososphaerales > Nitrososphaeraceae > TA-21. Next base: position 4,520 of record JAJPIN010000042.1, on the reverse strand, counting down.
TTTCACAGACCTTTATCATTGTTTTTCTATCAGGCAATAACGAGTACGACACGTCAGCCCTATCTTCTACAAAAGTTAATGATACCGAGCTTGAACCAAGTTCGTTAGCTTTATCAAAATAACTTTGATCAATAAATTCATCGGTGTTAAATTTTGTGATTACGCTGTTGAAATAGTGAGAAATGTTACTTTGATTAAGGAGTTCGATGTTTTCCATAACCTTGTTAAAGGTTTTGCTTGATACACCCCGTACCTTACAATATGGTTCGTCATAGACTGAGTCAATGCTACAAGTAATAAATTGGATATAACGTCTTAGCATCTCAAGATCCACTGTATGTAAAAGTGAACAGTTAGTGATCAACGAAGTAGGCAAATTGATACTATGTAGGTAACTTACAAGATCCATAAAATCAGGTCGACTCGTAGGTTCTCCACCCTCAATTATCGACCACACGCAATATTTTGAGACTTTATCGAAAATACTTTTCCATTGTTCTGTAGTAAGGTCCCTTTCATTAACAAGTTTTAATTGACCTTCTTTATTGGAATCGCCAAAAGGACACATAGGGCAATAAAAATTGCAATAATGAGTTAAGCTGAAAACAGCTACAAGTGGCCTTCGTTTACCTACTGCTCTATTTAAAGACCATTTAGTTAGTAACTTTAAAGTTCGTATTTTATCTACTTCCAAGCAATTTATCTAGATACTTCATTCGTATTAATCTATTTTGGAGTTTGGTTATATCAAGTCTATTATCCTCATCATACACTGAAGTAGATTTTTTATTCAAATTTTGCAAACTTAATATAAACAGATTTATTGTCTAATGGATCTAATTTTGCATTTTGTAGTTTTGCTTCAACAAAAATCGTTTTGCTAAATTTTGATCCACGCAAATCGCAATTTCTCAAATCTGACCACATAAAGTTTGTTCCGGTCAGGTTAGCATTCATTAATTTACTATTTTTCAAAATTCCGTAGATAAAAATTGCATCCGTCAGATTCGCATTTTCAAGGTTTGTATCCATAACTTCTGATTGGGCAAAATTGGCCTTTTGTAAATTACATCCTGATAAATCTGTTCCGTTACACTTGACACCATTTAGGTACGCATTTGAAAGATCTCCCTCTGAAAAATTCATTCCACTCAAATCAATCTTCACAAAGATGTTGGCCATTCTCCATTCATTAAATTCCTTAATTTTTGACTCTTGTAAGAGGCTCAACCAGGTTGATTTTTCACTCATTTTTATGTCGTTATTTTTATGGCTATATCAATTTTCTCCAAATGAGGATTCCGTCTTTGAGATTTACCATTTTTTGCATAATAATCAATATTTTAAATTGACAAAATCACAGCACGATTTTGCTAAATGATGCGTAAACACTTATTTATATATGATAATTATATCAAATTTTGACATATGACGGAAAGTAAAAAAATTAATTCGGCACCGCGCATAATGATTGTGGACGACGAATCTGATATCCTTTCGGTCATAAAAAGAGGATTAGAGTCAAAAAATGATTTTACGGTTGAAACATTTTCAAAAGGCGATGAGGCAATTAATAACTTTCAGAATCATCCTCGTAAATATTACGACCTTGTAATTACTGACATTAGAATGCCAAAAATAAATGGGTTTGAGCTGTATAGACGCATAAAAGAAAATGATCCTACTATGAAGATTGCATTTATTACTGCTTTTGAAATTAATAAGGAAGAATTCAGCAAGGTTATTCCATCGGTCGATGTTACTCATTTTATTAGCAAACCTGTCAGTATATCCAAGTTAAGAGAGAAAATAAAATCCATCCTAGAAGATAAAACTGAGAGCTAGTTAGTGTAATATTATCAATTTGACTTGAGAGTTCTTAATAATGATTTTACTAGTCTGAACCAGTGATTGGCAGTGCTTTACCTGAAGGAAAATTAAAGACATTTTGTTCCTGCTCTTCTGAAGTAACTTTTTCAAATTCTAGTGTAATTTCTACCGGTCCATCGAACTTAATACTGATTTCCTTTGCAAGATTAGCTATTTCATCTTTATCACTAAATTCTCTAGACCCTTGAAGAAAAACTCGACTATGCCTAAATAATGCCTTGCCTCCATACTTTTCTTGTAGAAAATCTAACAATTTTTGAACTTTTTCTTGAGGTATGTCATTATAATAGAAACATATGCCACTTATCAATTCCTTATCAAAAGGAGTTCCGTATCTAAACCAAAAGACTCCAAAGTGTTCGTACTCTCCTTGTAGACATTTAATGTCCCAATGATTAGCCTTTTCGATAGGGTATGTTGAATTTAGAAGGTCATTAACACCTAAACGCCAATATCTAACACGCATCTGACAATATACCAAATTATCATTATAATAATGTGACTAAATATTGAAAAGCCGAAAGTCATTACTAATCTCCAATTTTTAACTCGAAGAGTATAATATATCTTAAAATATATTGTACAATTATTATTTGCTATGAAACAGATAATAATAATATATAATTAAAAACTAAACTGTAGAAAAATGAAATCAAAGCGAACAAAGAGACTATATAAGAATATCTTGAGTGATTCAGTACGCGATTACAGTATTGAATCAAATTCCATTTCTTTACTAATTGACGGAATGGCTAATTCTGGTGGTTTTGAATCTAAAAATCTTTGGGATGGAATAAAAATAATTCGTGCGATGACAAAGGACAAGAACTGTACAAAATTCTTGTCTTTTGTAGGATCAATAATCTCCACTGGAGCAAGAGGTATTATCAAGGATATGTTGAAACGTAAGATGTTTGATTGCGTCATTACGACATGTGGCGCGTTGGACCATGATATTGCCCGAACAAGTACAAAGTACTACTCTGGAGACCTTCGAATGGATGATGGCATACTTTATAAAAGGAATATACATAGACTGGGAAATGTACTTGTACCTCAAAATAATTATGGTCCAGTAATTGAAAAAAATGTGCAGGATTGTCTAAACGATCTGTACCAAAATGGAGTACATAGTGTATCTACCTTTGAATTAACAAAGAAGATCGGGAGCACTCTAGATGAGAGTTCATTTTTGTATTGGGCCAATAAGAATGATATTCCAGTCATAGTTCCAGGTATTGTAGATGGCGCTGTTGGAAGCCAAATCTGGTTCTTTTATCAGAAACACAAGAACTTTAATGTAAACTTACTCTTGGATGAAACCAGATTATCAGACTTGGTTTATGATGCGAGCAAAACGGGGGCTTTCATCATCGGTGGAGGAATTTCCAAACATCATACACTCTGGTGGAACCAGTTTAGAGGAGGTCTTGATTATGCAGTATCTATAACAACAGCTTCTGAGTGGGATGGTAGTTTGAGTGGCGCCTTAATTGCAGAAGCAATTTCGTGGGGGAAGGTAAAGGGAAAAGCGAAGCAAACAACAATACATGGAGAGGCAACCACACTGTTACCATTCATCTACGCTGCACTTATGACATAAACCACGTCTGAAGTCAATTTATGGTCTGTTCAATTTTTCAAAGCTGTAGAATTTCTATCCACTACTTTTATCGAAAGAATTTTGGCTAAATTTGGATCTTGCGGTTGATCATTTTGTATTGTTGGTAATGCAGCGATTTTATCAACCACATCCATCCCATTTACTACTCTTCCAAACACCGTATATTGATTATCCAAAAATCTAGAATCATTTAAAACAATGAAGAATTGTGAGCCCGCACTATTTGGATCTGATGATCGTGCCATGGAAACGATTCCTCTTTCATGTGGTATGTTACTAAATTCCGCCTTGATGTTATATCCAGGACCGCCTGTTCCCCACGCAGCCTTATCCGTCATATTTTTTGTATTTGGATCCCCACCTTGAATTACAAATCCTTTGATGATTCTGTGGAATACAGTCCCGTTGTAGAATCCAGAATTTGCGAGTTTTTCAAAATTTGAGACATGCATAGGAGCTATTTCTGGAAAGAATTCAATAGTTATAGGTCCCTGAGTTGTATCTATCACAGCTAATTTAGATTCATTATTTGATTTCATATTGATACTAGGACTGGTAGTGTTTAATGAAAATTTCTCCTTATCAATTACCTCGTGATATGGGTCCGACGTGGTTTTGGGTATATAATTATGGTTTACTTGGTATATCAATACGGCGAAGAATAGACCCGGTCTGTCACTCTTGAAGCTAGCTGATGAGTAAACCAATTTCAGGGGTTGTTCTGCATTACCATTTTCAGGGTATTTGACGTCTTTTGAATAAATCGCGGTTGCTCCTGGCTGATATTGGCTTGATGGGGCACCATTTAATATATAGGACACAGGTGTGAAGGGGATTAATTGTCCAAGTAGTGTACTATTCCAAAAGAACTGGGTTGGAGTAAAACCATCTTGTTCAAGATACTTATTTTCATCAAATCCCCCAATTCGTATAAACCACTGTTTTTTGCTTTCGTCTCCTCCGTTTCCTAATACGTACAGCGCACTACCATTCATTCCAGTAAATC
>JAJPIN010000039.1 GCA_021324715.1 Nitrososphaeria archaeon | reverse complement strand
TATGTTATCTCCAAAAGGTAAAGATATGTGCATTAACTTATATAGTTACTTCATTGCACATTCTATTGCATTCAATAACCTTGACAGATGAAATGGTTTTTGAAGTAACTGGAACTTGTCCAACTTGGGATTGTCAATGATACCAGTTATCTGACTTGAAGAATAGGTACTTGTCAAAAGGATTCTTTGATGCGGTTCAATACGCATCATCTCTTTTGTAATTTCACCAATCGTACTATTGCCAACTATATGAGTGTCCAGAATGACCAAATTAAAATCTCTTTTTTTAAATAGCGAGAGACACCTGTTATAATCAGTTGTAACCGATACATCATGACCCATTGCACTCAGGTAGTCAGAATACAAGGTCAGAATATCTGGCTCGGATTCTGCAACAAGAATCCGCAAATTATTACTGTTACTTACACCGGAACGCGAATTATGCAATAAGTGAGATTGTAAGAAGACCATTATATCATGAGCATCCGCAATATTCCATTTAACCTCAAGTTCTTGCCTAAGCATTTGGGCAGGATGAGGACAAATTACTGTTATTTTTAGATCTTTATTCAACCATTCGTAGTGAGCACGCTGCCACCATGTCTCAAGTTCTCTTGTCTCTTCAAACTGTTTGTTTTCAGTCAAGCAACAAGCCGCATCAGCAAAAAGCATTATTTTCTCTTGTTTACCATCCAATGTATTGGTATGCAGCATAGTCTCAAACTTTTCCTTTAAGAGTTCAAACGGTTCAAGATTGGACATAACTGCAGAATTATAGAATGGCTTAAAGTCAACGAACTTTAGCTTACCTTTTTTGAGATATGATTCATAATTTATTATCCTAGATTTTAAATTTGCTACATTTACGTCGCTCCCGGGATCAAATGCATGAACAGAAGCATAAATGCAAAGTTGATCAGATCCTAACCCCTCGTTAATAAAATGCGTGGCTGCATCGAGTTTAGCAGTATCATCCTCACAAACAAGCATGATGTGATTACCATCACAGATTTCAAAGAGGTCCGGACTATACATAAAAATTTCCTACCTTGATATTGACTCCTGTCCATTATACTTTATTAGTATTTGCGTTGTGTTAAGGCCCTCATTGGGCAGGATAAATAGATTATCTTCCCCAGCACTTTATTGACTATTGTTACCAAATTAAGTAATCTTATCGGTTTTTTCAATAGTTCTGCCGTTTCAATTTTTTTAATCCGTCCCTTCTCTATTTCAATCGCAGTCATAAAAATTACCTTAATTTCACTAGCAATTTTTCGCGATTCCCTTACAAACGTTATTTTGCAACTCGAAAAATGACATGAAGTGAGATAAACTGTAGTTGTATACAATGAAATAATGCATTAGCCGTTCATTTGATTTAGAGTCCTTGCAAGAGGGAGAAGTACTTTGTGTCAACTCCCCTCGCCTTTAATTTCGTTAATAATTCCTGTGAAGGATCACCGTAAATTATTACGGAGTGTTCAGAAGCAAATTTTTCGTAAAGTATCTGTAATAGCTCACGAAGGTTAAATAGGTGTGCTAAGAATGCCTCAGAACTTTCGTACGTCTCACGAATTTCGCACTCAGTGTTATCAGTACTAATAAACCAGTCGAATTGAAGAGTTCCAGGATCCTTTTCGTTGGCTTGCTGGATACATTCAGTTGCTTGTCGCTTGAAACCGTCCAACATCCCTTCGCGAATTTTCATCTTGGCACTAACCTGAATTTTAGACAACGGTCTAATTAGTAAGGGACGTAACTATATAAGTTCTGTATTTTAGCCCTGAAATGGCAATATTTGTAATTAATATTTGGATTAAATTTTAAACCATCTTTAGCCTTACTATTTTTGGTAACAATAATTCGGGTTCGGTGGGAAACATGTGGAATTTCACACTAGTCTAATTATCCACGATCCCACTTGAAAATGCCCCGCTAGCAAGAACATATTTATGCAATAGATTTGAACTAATTGTTATGAAAACATTATCATGTAGAGAAGCGGGATTTGATTGCGACTATGTCGTAAAAGGAGAAACTGAAGAAGAGATATTCAAAAATGGAGCGCAACATGCTATGAAAGATCATGGAATGAAAGAGGAAGACATAACTCCAGAATTCAAGGAAAAACTTAGAGGATTAATTAAGACAGCGTAAATTACGTTTCATTTATTTTTACAATTCAATCATTTTTCATACTTTGATTATTACCGTATAATGGAAAGGCTATAATCATATTCGGGTTCGGTGGTTCTTGTAATACTAGCAGTTCAATGAATGGACTCATTGTATTTGTAGATCTAGGCAGCTTTAAAGATTTCTATCATACAGCTACAATAATCTCTTCTTTCGACCAAACACGTGGATACGTCTTACAATTAAATTAATTGCTAAATAAGAGCCTGCCGATGCGATGAGTGAAGCGATTATTGCAGCCTGCACTGGTTGGTAATTAATTTTCAATAATTCTAGTAAAATAAGGAACCGAGACACATTATTGATTATGTCAAATACAGAGTCAGCAAATAGCATCTTCGTTACTACTTGTTTTAACATGTGAAGGTCCAATCTACCGGAAAATCTTTTTGTATATTTCTTCTTATTATCAAGATGAAAAAGAATACCAAAAACAAATTTCGAGGAAACGAATCCAATTATTACAGTTAAAGCTGAATTTACGAAATCATCGGTGGAATATTTTGCAGAGTAGTATGCGACAATAATACTAACAATAAAACCCACTATGCCGGAAATTAGTAGATTTTTATTAAGAGATATGGTGCCTTCATTTTTCTTATAAAATTTTCTGAGTGTTATATTATCTAGCTTTATGTCCATACAATCATTGTAGTACAACTAATGATATATGAGTATTAGATATTTTGTCTCCTTTGGCAGATATCAATTATTGTGTATGTGGACTGATTAAATTGATGGTTTGTATTAACGAATCAATCAGATGAATTTCAAAAAATGGCCTCCAAACTTTATAAAGTAGTCAATCTGATCAAGAAATTGGGCTGTCCCTGGTCTAAAAATGGATTTACCTGGTCTAAAAAAAGCAAAATTAATCAATAATTTGGACCTTTTATATAGTTTGTATAACAATGTACTGTACCGTTTCTAAAAAACATCTGGTGGAAACTCTAGCAAAACTCTTTCCACCAGTTGATATTGCAGATTGATTGAAGGCTGAAACATATGCGCTATTTCCAATGATAGGAATCAAAGTTGGTCCCTCTAGAGAGATAGCGTCAAAAAAACCGTCTTAACCTTCTGAAATATGATTCCTTAGTATACGGAGATCTTATCGAATATTCAAATACAGTATACGGATCGGCTTCCGTTTCCTTTTGTAGTTCTAATTGTGTCAATTCTATCTATATTACCTGCCGAGTCCAATTAGAGAATCACTAGAGGTTCGGGTTCGGTGGGATTCGGACAGTCCGTGTATACGGGTCCTGTTGCTGGCTATTTAGCTTTTTGCTCTATATTGTTGTTTGACCTTAGATGGGATTATTTATTAGATTTTGACCATTTTCTCATCCATTGCAATAGATTAATTATTGATTCCACCAATTCCTGACCCTTTGATGTAAGCCTGTATTCAACTCTAGGAGGGATCTCATTGTATGCTTGTCTTTCTAATATCCCTCCATTTTCTAATTCCTTTAGTCTACGGGCGAGTGTCTTACTGCTAAAACCTTTCATTATTTGTCTGAATTCCTTGTATCTGACAGCATCCGTAGAACAACATAGTGGAATTAACATCTCTATCGTTCCTCTTTTTGTAATTAGTTCACGAACTTTGGCGGTTTCTTTCATTAAAATTCCTGCATTATATCCTTCAAAATTACATTCATTTTTAAAGACCGGTAACCGCTTTACTTCTTGTCCTTTAGTTTCCATCATGTCCCCTAGTTTACTAAAGTCTCCTTGACAACTTAAATAGTTTCTGAAGTAAACTGTGATGGATGAAAGAAGAGATTCTAAAGGCAAAAATCAGAGAAAGATATGGAAAGATTGCATTAAGCGGTAATTCAGATTGTTGTTGCACACCTCAAGAATGTAATTCAGTGGAATTCAATCCCAAACTGTCTTCGATATCTATTGGTTATAATGATAAAGAGTTAGAAGCAATACCTGAAACCTCTATCCTCGGAGTTGGTTGCGGTGCACCTCTTAATTTCGCTGATTTGAAAGAAGGTGATACTGTTCTTGATTTAGGTTCTGGTGCAGGGATAGACGCCTTTTTGGCGTCTAAAATAGTTAAGGAGAGTGGTAAAGTTATTGGTATAGATTTTACTCATGAAATGCTAATGAAATCTAGGAAAGCTGCTGCAGAAAATGGATTCAAGAATGTGGAATTTAAGAAAGGCGACATAGAAAACAATATTCCAGTTGTAAATAATTCAGTTGATGCAGCAATAAGTAACTGTGTCATCAATCTTACGAAAGATAAAGTAAAAACATTCAGAGAAATTTACAGAATATTGAAAAAAGGCGGCATGGGAAGAATGATAATATCCGATTTAATAACAAGTAAAGAAGTTGAGGAAAAATCAGTAAATTCCGAAAGTTGGTGTAGTTGCATCGACGGAGCTTTAACTAAAGAAAATTATCTGAAGAGCATAGAGGTAGCAGGATTTCAAAATATAGTGGTTTTGAGTGAACAACCGTATTTGAATGAAAAAGACGGAAGAAAAATTACTAGTTTGGTGATTCGAGCAGTAACAAATTAACTATTAACTATTAAGTCGTAGGTCCGAATGCGGTGGAATGCGGGACAGATTTGACACTATTTAGCAACCCATGAATATCGCGATTATTCCATATGGTTAAGTCCTTGTAACAATGAAAATACCTTTACTTCAATTCTCCTAGCTTTTGCATTTTCTAACAACACTGGAGAAGGCTTGCCGTAAATTACTACCGAGTGATCCGAAGCAAATTTTTCAAAAAGTATCCGCAATGGCTCACGAAGATTCGATACGTGTGCTAGGAATGCTTCAGAACTTTCGTATGTCTCACGAATTTCACACTCAGTCTTATCACTACTAATAAACCAATCATACTGTAATGTTCCTGGATCCTTGTCCTTTGCTATGGAGAGACATTTGGCTGCCTGTTGCTTGAATTCCTCCAACATACCTGGGTTAATTTTCATCTTGGCACTGACCTGAATTTTAGACATCGTCTAATTAGAAAAGGACGTAACTATATAAGCTCTGTATTTTAACCCTGAAATGGCAATATTTGTAATTAATATTTGGATTAAATTTTAAACCATCTTTAGCCTTACTAATTTTGGTAACAATAATTCGGGTTCCGTGGAACTCATAATGCTAGAATTCTAATTTTGTGACCCGTCTAAATACCGTATTTAAAAAATTATTATAAAAGTGACCACTAGGCCAATAGAGGGGACATTTAAACAGTTTGTACGAGCGGTGTCGGTATGGGCCAGTTCCACTGCAACCAAGTTGTGCCCTTCGAGATCAATTAAACTTCCTTTGAGCTCATCAGCGAACACGAGCCGGTCCGGGATCTGGCCTAGAAAGCTGGCCTTCCAAACCTGAATACAATCTGGAATGAATGTTGTAAACTTTATATCAATGTGATTGGCTTTGAAATGTACCTTGAGCACAGCTACTACTACAGATAACAGCAATTCATCTCAATCATCATGGAAACTAGAAGGAGATTATTTTGAAGGATGTAATTGTGATATAGTATGTCCATGCGTTTTCTTTGGGGATCCTGATGAGGGTAACTGTCTTGTCACCTGTGCATGGCACATACAGAAGGGAAATTATGGAAACACAGATCTGAGCAATCTCAATGTCGTTGCTCTGTTTAATACTCCAGGTAACATGGCTACAGGGCCAAAATGGAAAGCAGCCCTATATATAGACGAAAGAGCAACTCAACAACAAAAGGATCCAATCATGAAAATATATTCTGGACAAGCAGGAGGATTTTTTGCTGTGGCACATAATTTTATTGGCGAAATGCTTGGAGTAAAATCTGTTCCTATAGAATTTGGTATCGATGGAAAACGCAGGTGGCTTAGAATAAAAGATGCATTAGAATTAGATACAGAAGCAATTGCAGGAGGAGATAAAAGCAGAGATTCAGTTGTAGTTAATGTACCATTTTCAGTAGTCCCGGGTGCTGATATGACTATTGCACGCTCAAGCAAATACAATTATAATGACCATGGAATGGAATGGACTAATTCAGGCAAAAATAGCTTCCATTGTAGATTTAGGTACAGTCCCTAATAACAATAATAGAAAAAACAATTTCCAATTTTCCAGACAAAATCGAAAGTCTCTAATGCAGCCAATGTAAATATACATAGTAAAAAGTGACATTCAAAGAAGTGAAGAAAAGAGTCGGCTTTGAGATAACACAAGAGCAGTCCATACTGCTCGAAAAATTGCAGAATAAACCATTTTAGATTTGGAATATTGAGCTACATAAAACAAGAAGATATTAGAACTGATGGCAATTGCTGCTTTAATCACGTTATTGCTTTACCACAGAATGGTGGAATTGATAAACCACTCTAGGATTATGAGCAAATAATATTTAATACACTGGTTACTCAAACTACTAACAAGCATCTCTGGATAAAAAAGTCTCCAGAAATCTTCCAGTTTGGAATACTACTTTTATTTTTAGTCGTATTAGATGTTGCTACCATATGACTTGGTAAACCAGTTCCCTATTCTTTATATAAATGAGATGTTTAGGCAAATATTGATATATTGGGTTCTACGGAACAACAAAGAATAACAGATACTAAAGGTACAAAGGCTCACAATTCGTCTACAGATTATGAAGAAATCGATCAATCAAAACTTCAAGAATTCCTAGGAAAGTTAATGTTCGATGTAGGTGCAGCTATGAGTGCCGTTCTAGTAAATATTGGAGATAGTCTTGGACTTTATAAAGCGATTGCAAATGAGAAAGGATCGTCAACTACAGTTGAGGAGCTTGCAAGAAATACTGGCGTTGCAGAGAGGTGCGTAAGGGAATGGCTAGCAAATCAAGCAGCTAGCGGGTACATATTATATGATAGCAACACCAAAAAATATTCTCTTCCTAAAGAACATGCTTTAGCTTTAGCAGATGATAATAGTCCAGTTTATGCTATAGGTTCATATCAAACTTTAAAAAGTCTTTTTAGAGATGAGGAAAAAATCTTAAAGGCATTTAAAACAGGCAGAGGCCTAAAATGGGGTGACCATGATGCAAATCTTTTTGAAGGCACAGAAAGATTTTTTGGAGCTAATTACAAGGCAAATATTGTTCAATCATGGATACCCTCAATTAATGGAGGACGAGTTGAAGAAAAGTTAAAGCAAGGCGGAGCTAGAGTTGCGGATGTGGGATGTGGTCATGGAATCTCAACTATTTTAATGGCTAAAGCATATCCGAATTCTAAGTTCATAGGATTTGACAATCATTTGGCTTCTATAAAGAGAGCAAGAAAGAATGGTAAGGCAGAAGGTCTAAGGGAAGATCAAATAAGATTTGAACTTGCCTCGGCTATTAACTATCCTTCTTCTGAAAATGATAGGTACGATCTAATAGCATTCTTTGATTCGTTCCATGATATGGCTAATCCGTTGAAAGTTGCTAAACATGCGCTAAAGGCTCTCAAGGAGGATGGAACAGTCATGCTAGTAGAACCATTTGCCAATGACAAATTAGAGGACAATCTCAATCCACTAGGACGCATGTATTACGCAGCATCCTGTATGATATGTACATTATCATCAATGGCAAGCAGCGGTAGCAATGGGCCAGTTTTAGGGGCACAAGCTGGAGAAGCCAAAATTGCAGAAATAATAAAAAACGCTGGATTCAAACACTTTAGGCGTGCTGTAAAGACCCCAATTAACTTGGTTTATGAGGCTAAGCGATAGAAATAGAGTATTTAAAGACGCTTATCCAATCATAAACACCTCTAAAATGAACAAAAATCCATTGATATACAGGCCAATCTTCCCTACAAATATCACATATGGGTAATGACGTCATATCTGAGATTACAAGGTTTCCTGTAGCCAATGCGGTAAAGGCGATTGCTCAAAATGTTACTGGCGTTAGGGTTCCTTTGTCAGGTCACTGGATTCCAGAAGAGCAACCGCAATTTGTAATAGGTCAGCTACTGAAGTTCTTTGTAAATACCAGGTAAATTGATATGATTTCTTCCCTTGACAAACAGTTTGTGGAGACACTAAAGTCTACTAATCTATAAAATAAGATAAGTTGTTTTAAACCTTGAACATATTTACTAATTATGGTATCAAAAATATTCGGGTTCGGTGGAACTAATAATGCTATAATTACGATTTAGGAACCCTATCATAAGCTAAACTTAACTGTGTGATAGGCAAGTTCATCGTACAACTACTAGATATTGAGGGCTGTTAGTCTCTATTGGACCTTTAATTGCTTGACTTCGAAAGGAGGTAGATTCATGTCTAGATACTCTTTTAATCTAAACTCAATGTCTTTAGCCGTTAGATCCTCCATACTGGGCGAACCTATATCAAAGGATATTTGGTTAGGATCGGCTTTAACATTTGTTATAACAAAATCTGCATATTGATTTGTAATTTCGTTTACCCAGTAATTCACTTCATCGGTCCCTTTTGCACCTGAAACTTGAAGTTCAACCTTAATAGGCTTATACTTAGATGCGCCTTCCAAATAGTCTTTGCTACCCGCGTCTATATTATATGACATGGCTTATATGGTATTATATACAAATTCATCACTAATAAGTGGTTTGTTTCTTCAAGTAGTCTTTTATCGGATTATGCACAACAAGCCGCATTTTGTTCCTTGATGCATATTGAGTTTAGGCTTAATTATGATTTATATTTACTATGATTACACCTAATAGTAATAATTATGAAAGCAAAGTGTGGTCATGTGACAGAAAAATCATATGCTGATGCACACGGGGGATTATGTAGAAAATGTCACTCCAATTTTTCATTTCTTCTAGAATTGGAACAAAAATATGGTGAAGATGCATTAGTAGAATACTGGTATGCCAAGATGCTTACTTATCCATCAGAAACTGATGAGGAGGTACACTGCTTCATAAATCATTTGATAGAGTTTTATCAATTGAAACTGATGGAGCTCCCTTCAAAGAAAAACTATATCAAAAAAATGTTGTATATGTTACGTTCTATAAAAGAACCATTTGATATACAAACATTAAGATGATTCTACTTCAGAAAATTGAGGTAATTTTCTTAAAATTTCTTCCTCATTCTTTAAGATAAAAGATCTAGGAACTTGACCATGTACCTTTTATGGTATCAATATAATTAAATCGATTGCAGTTTTTATCATTAATATTACCGTTGTGTCCTTCTTTCATAGAACTTCAAGGATAAATTTGCCTGCCAGTATATCTATCTCTGGCATATTTACTTACTATTGCAGATATCTTCTGCCGGTTATGACGGGGCAATTGGTAGTACTACCATAAAAGAGCTACTTTCTTTTTCTTTTTTTTGTTTAATACTATCAGTGTTAGGAATCATTTGACTGGCATTTTTTGCCAAATCTGTAATATTTATCTCAATTATTGTGTATAATATTATCACATGGATGCGCCAATATCGTATGCCATCGTGGCTGGTGTCTTTATTGCGCTTGCTGTAATCTGCTTTGTAGCAAGGGCTAAGAGGCTTGTTCCTAAGAAGGAAACGCCGAAAAGAAGTGCAGAAGAGATCAAGCATTCACCTACCTAAGTAATAATATTAACATAGTCTGCCCCAAAGAAGGACATCTTTCTATCCTAAGATATGTGTGTGCTCATTTTCTCGTAATCGTTAGCAAGTGGTTCCAAGTGACAATATATGACAAATATTGTTAAATGTACCTTTGGATGTGGAAATTTTTGCCTTTTCAGTTTGTTATTTATTTTGGGTAGCATATAATTATTATTGCAACTGATGGCTCCTTGGTTTTCTACACAGTAGCCTTCCAATACTCCCATCAGTTGTATGCAGAATTCAAGTGCTGGTGGGCCGATTTACCAATCTACGATTCATTACCCAAAGCCCACCAACCTTT
>JAJPIN010000071.1 GCA_021324715.1 Nitrososphaeria archaeon | reverse complement strand
TGTTTAAGAAAGATAATTTTATTTTGCTTCTCTTCAATAATGCTTTCTAATTCTTTAACTATTGAATTATTAAAATTGATGGAAATATCATCGATGATTCTAGAATCGATATCCTTCAAATATTTTATTATCGGACCAAATGGGATTTGGTCCTTCTTATAAAAAATTAAATTATTTCTAGCTATATATTTTGAAAAAATAGAATCAATCATTATTTTATCTCCATTCTCAGAAATATAATTATCGATATTTGCAACGATTAGCAAGTCAGCACCCACTGACGTCGCGGATTTGGTATTCAACAAGTCTTTTATTTTTTCCAATTTTCTTTTTAGATACTCACTTGTCCAGAAACCCACTATCTCCAAATAAACTTTAATTCCGTATTTTTCAAATACAAAATCAGGTATGAAGGCTTTACCATTAGATAGAATCAGTGGATCAGGTTCTCGGATGAGATTCCATCCAATTGAAAACTTGAGAAATTTGTCCATAAATTTTTTTTCAACAATGCTATCAAAGTTATCTATAGCATTTTTATATATAGATCCAGAGTTCATGTTTGACGCTGATTGAGGTTGAACCTTTGAAGCATCAAACAGAGGTAGATCCTTATCCTTGTTTGAGATCTGAAATCTATAGGTTTTTCTGACACCAGAAATAGATTTTCTTAATATTATTGCATCAATTGACCAGATATCAGTAAATATTATCAATGGAATTAGTTTGGCCATTGCCGTACCGTATTTGTCTGTTAGTCTTACTATGCTAAGGGGACCTTCAACTGTACATATAACTCTCTTGTCTTTTTTGCTATTGAATACC
The DNA here is from genome assembly GCA_021324715.1 of Nitrososphaeria archaeon. Taxonomy (GTDB): domain Archaea; phylum Thermoproteota; class Nitrososphaeria; order Nitrososphaerales; family Nitrososphaeraceae; genus TA-21. The sequence continues at coordinate 6,130 of JAJPIN010000071.1, read as the reverse complement.
ATCTCTTGATTTCTTGTTTGCTTATTTGATTCTGATTCCAAATTATTTTCGTGAAACAGAAAGTACATCAATCCTAATTGCTTTATTTTTCGCAAGATTTTCTTCCAACTAAAGCCTCCGTAAACACTGAATTCTAGTTTGATACAGTTTAGAAGAAGGCTCTGAAGAATAGAAATATTGTACCACGAAATCAATTGTAATGGAGACAATGATTCAAAATTTTTCAGGTACTTGTTTTTGTCTAAATCAGCCCACATCGCAATTTCCAGCTCGTCTGTCGTTAAATCGCTTTCTGTTGCAAATTTTTGAAGTATCTGCTTTCTTTCGTCTTCAGTTGCTGGATAACCATTTCGAGAAGATTCTTCAAATATTTTTCTTCTAAGATTTATTGCATTCATTGCATTATTGTTCCCACCATGAGGAAATGTTCTACCAGGTAGTGCATATACACATCTTTGTTCTAGAAGATGACAGATACCTCTAACAAGTTTATAATCCGTATACTTTGCTTCTATTTCTAAGATATTTTCATCTAGTTTTGCCTTGGAAACACCTTCTGTGTCCATTTGTTCAAACATTTTGACTAGTTTCACAACTAACAAAAGTTGATTCTTTTCCTGAGAATCATAAAATACTGGTCTTATCTGATTCAATTTACTTGAAATGCGTACTCTCAATAATTCTATAGGCAACATTTACATCTATTACCTCATGTGGTGATGATAACAGATCTAGATAATATCCACCTAAATAATTTTCTGGTCCATTGAATGACTGAAATTGAGTTAACAATATTAGACCAAATCAACTCGAATTTGTAGTAAATGGTATTCTCCTCTCCTGCCACCCCACCCACTCTCCTATAAGTGTCTCAAGTCTTAAATGTAATAGGTCTACATGATAATTAGAATGAGAAATAAAAAATCAACTTATTCAAACTCTCATATGCAGGAAGATAATATAGAAAATTCTGAAAATATTTCTGATGATTATGCTGAAGATATTGTAGATAAACATGAGCAATTGGGAATGGAAGAAAAACAAAATACCGTCATGAATAACACCGATGAGTCATTAACTACAATATCAGAACAATCTCAGATTAATGATGTTACTAATCTTGAAATTCAAGATATTGAAGGAATAGGTCCTACAACAGCTAAAAAACTTAGAGAAGCAGGAATTTTTTCAGTTATGGATCTAGCCGTGGCTGGAGTTGAAGATTTAGCAGTAGACATTAATGCATCTAAAGAAAGTGCAGCTTCATTCATAATGGCGGCACAAAAACTTTTAAGAGAATCAGATGTTCTTGATAAAGAATTCATCACTGCTGATACTGCACTTAAGAAAAGAAGATCGTTATTACGATGTTCTACTGGTTCAAGTATGCTTAACGATCTCTTCTTGGGAGGTATAGAAACACAGGCGGTTACTGAACTTTATGGAGAATTTGGTTCCGGCAAGTCACAAATATGCCATACTATGTGTATTACTGCTGGACAACCAATAGAATCAGGTGGGTTAAACAGTGGTGTTATTTATATCGATACTGAAGGAACATTTAGACCTGAAAGACTGGAACAAATATCTAGTAGTAGAAGCATAGATCCTGTACACGCACTGCAAAATGTAGCTGTATGTAAGGTCTATAATAGCGCACATCTGGAATTAATAGTTAAAAATCTCGGTAAATATATAGATGATTACAAAGCAAAACTAGTAATTGTCGATAGTATAATTTCATTACATAGAGCAGAATTCTCTGGCAGAGGAACACTTGCTGATAGACAACAAAGACTTAATTCTATTATGCATAAACTTCTTAGAATTTCAGAGATTTACAATGTTGCAATAATAGTTACAAACCAAGTGCAATCTGCTCCGGATACTTTCTTTGGCGATCCAACAAAACCGACTGGTGGAAATGTAATTGGCCATGCTTCAACTTACAGAGTATATTTAAGAAAATCTGGTGAAAACAGAGTAGCTAAAATGATCGATTCTCCATATCACCCATATAGTGAAGTAAGATTCACGATAAATGAAAAAGGAACAGATGATCCAGAAGAGGGTAAAAAATCCAAGAAAGGATGATTGTATTACTATTACAATTATTCCAAGTGCATACAAAATCAACTATGAAAAATGCCTATAGACAAGGTTTTGGGTAGACCCAATATAACAACTTTCAAACTTTTTCAGCTTTGTGTTTCTCATTATAATGCTGTAAATATTCAGATTCGCTTTCGAATGTAATATTACATTTGCTGCACATGACAGGTTCCGCGTTGCCATTCTCCGCTGTCAATTATATACAATAGAAAGAAAAGGTGTTTTAAGAATCTACGGTTTATTTCGATTTGATTTTGTCATCCATCTACCGGATCTTCTACTTCTATACAGTCGAAATATGTTACGGAATCGAGGACTAATCTACGACAAAGGATATTTTGACACATATTCGATATTTTGTTATTTTTCCATATGCGGCATTTACATGGGCAGAGCAGTCATATCGACATCTTCTATACCATTGCACTCGATTTGTTATAAAGACTTTTTTTGGACATAATTAGGTCAGAATAGACAATATCAAAAATATTGATGAGCAACAATTAAAAATGATGCTTTAGTATATTTTTATTATGAATCGACATGGTAATAGAAAAGCCAGCGATGTGGTAAAAATTCCTCCTTTACTTTTCGCTTTTTTTATATTGTTGATTGTTTTGTCCACTCAATTTGTCCATAATTTGATGATACTCGCGTATGATTCTAAAGCAGTTGATAACGCGCTATCTGAAGGCGGACAGATATGCCCACTTGACTCTAAATGTGAAAAGCAAAAGGAGAATCAGACAGATACTCATAATATGACTCAAAACGTTCCAAATACAGGAAAATCAGAAAATGGGCAGGGTTCAGTAGCTAGTTCAATATTAAACAATTCGAACGGTTCTCAAAATCAAACCAATTTAAGTAATACCTCTTCTCTCAATGGAGGACTCAACAATTTCCGAGACATGATAAACATTACAACTGATAAACAAATCTATAATCCGGGAGAAAAAGTTAATATCTCAATTAAAAATATTGGAACTGAACAGTTAACATTTCCAAATTCTGCTTTAGGGCTTACCATAAGAAACGTGGCATCCAAGGAATTATACCCAATTTTATCATCACAAGTGATAACAATTCTAAGTCCGGGAGATTCAAAATCTCTTGAATGGGACCAAATGGGTAATGATGGTAATCAGGCAGCATCTGGCAATTATTCGGCCTCAGTAAAGTCAGGTATTAATTCGGCAGAAACAACCTTTTCCATTAAATAAATATGATTATGCTAGCCTGTAACTCTTATTGATGAAATGATTTTGTAGGTTTTATTGTTCCTTCTCTCAAGCAATTATTAAATTAATTGTAAGCAGTCAAAATATATCTCCATTAAGCAGTCATGGGCCCGGAGGGCTTCGATCCCTCGGTCTGTGGTTCCGAAGACCACCGCGATATCCTGGCTACGCTACGGACCCTTTTCATCTAACTCTAAAATTAGAATTAAGGTTCTATATCAATTGAGCTAGTTCATAACTAATACTTCAGATGAACTAAATGAAATCAATTGACAACAATCAATTTATTATCTGAATGATTCCTCACTAGTTGTAATTAATTGAAGGTATCTAACAGAATATCCAATGTCGAATATGCTATCCGAGACATAACACTACATGCTAGACGATATGAAAAATCTGGGACAAAAATAATCTACCTAAATATTGGTGATCCGGTAAAATATGATTTTCCTACTCCAGACCATATCAAAAGAGCATTAATAGATGCAGTTTTAAACAATTTCAATTATTACGCAGATTCAGAGGGTATTTTGGAATTGAGGGAAGCCATAGTAGAGAAGGAGTCGCAAAAGGGGCTGTCGATATCTGTCGAAGATGTCCTTGTAACAAATGGTATTTCTGAAGGACTCGATATGGTAGCTGCATCTATAGTGGAACCAAATACGGAGGTCTTAATGCCCGGACCATATTATCCACCTTATGCCTCGTATGTAAAATTTTATGGGGGCAAACCAATAGAATTTAAATTAACAGACGATGGAACACCAGACCTTGATGATATAAAATCAAAGATAACAGCAAAGTCAAGGGCGTTGTGCGTAATTAATCCTAATAATCCTACCGGTGAGGTATTTGACGGCAAGAGTCTTAAACAGTTAATTGATATTGCTGCTGAGAATGATATGTATATTGTATGTGATGAAATATATGATAAACTGGTATTTGATAAGGAATTTACTGGAATTGGTAAAGTGGCAAAAGATGCAGCGGTAATTTTACTTAATGGCTTTTCAAAAGTTTATCTCATGACGGGATGGCGCTGTGGATATATATGTATGAATAGCAAGTGTCAAAAGTTAGAAAATATTAGGAACAATATTCCAAAACTGGCTAGAGTTCGTATTGCTACCAATCTTCCCGTACAAAAAGCTGCAGTAGCTGCACTTAAAGGACCACAAGCATACATAGCTGAGATGGTAACAAAGTTAAAAAATAGAAGAGATTTAGTAGTTAAACGTTTAAATGAAATTGATGGAATCTCCTGCAAATTACCAAATGGGGCATTCTATACATTTCCAGAAATCTCTCTCACTCATTGGAAAACTGATAAAGATTTTGTACTCGATCTACTGAATAAAACTGGCATTCTCACTGTGCATGGTTCTGGTTTCGGGGAACGAGGAAAAGGTCATTTTAGAATCGTTTATCTTCCAACCGAACAAGTACTTCAAGAAGCAATGGATAAACTCAGTGATTTTATCAATAGTAAAAATCATAATTAATCGCTCATTTCAAACTTACTGACATTGCTAATTAATATTTTGCTTCATTGCCATTATCAATATTTCTTCTAAATTTACCCCAATATAGTAATATTCCTCCACCAATTAACATTGCTATCACAAATTTTTCGTTTGTCACCGAGTTGCTTGTATAATTATCAAGATAGAAACCAACAGACAATTGTGTTGAATAAAGATAAAGGTTCCTCAACGCAATAACTGTAGCCATGACAATAAATAGTATTCCCGTACCGTACATCCAATTTTTGCCCTGCTTACTCCTGCCATTTCTTTCTTGGAATCGATTCAAGTAAGCTTTATTCCGGGATGTTTAATTTTGTTCTTCTTGGATGCATTCAGCAACATCGGAGTAAGTAACTCTGCTTGGTAGCTGAGGGAGAGTGGCCCAAGATATAACGGTCTGAGACCCTTTATTTCTTCAATCAACTGATTTAGTTTTGTGATAGATTGCTGATCGTCCCCACAAACAAAGGTATCAGAATCAAGGCTTTCGTTGACATTCTTCAACTTAACTTCAGATATCGTATGAAACGCAGAAACAATATTCTTGTCAGGAAGATTTTCGGCTAAAAGTTGCGCTGCTGATTTCATATTTTTTTCAAATGGGATGTATGTAAATCCAGCATCATTTCTCTCCATGGGAACTATTGGAGACACTATTATGCAATCTTTTTTTATACTGCCAGAGATAGATTCGCACGTTAATTTAACTGAATCGTACGGGATGGACAGTATCAAAATATCCGAATCTCTTGATGAGGAAATATAATCAGCACCTCTGATAGTTCCTTTAATATTATTTCCATAAGACGCTAATGCAGTATTCATGTACTGTTCTGCCGAGCTTGCAGCTTTTTGTGCATCACGAGAACCAATTGTAATATCATGATTCACAACCCATCTGAGAGCAAAACCTTCTCCCATTCCACCAGTACCACCTATTATTGAAATTTTCATTCGTCATAAAGTGAAGGAGCATCCTAATTAAGGTTATAATCTAAAGTTATTATCGTACAAATTCGATATGATTTTCAAGGAATGGATTGGTCAGTAGTGAGATGAAAGGAGTAAAAATATAAAAAGCATTTTAGTCTGCACATTATTAATTAATGGAAAAAAATTTAAGACTTGATTTATATTAATTTGAGTTGTTTTGTCTCTTATAGTTTTTGTACGTCATGGTGAAGCAGATAATAATGTCAAACGAATGCTTGTGGGAAGACATATAGAATCACATCTCACAGAATCTGG
>JAJPIN010000165.1 GCA_021324715.1 Nitrososphaeria archaeon | reverse complement strand
TCTGGCTTTAGCCCTGTCCTTTATAATCAATATTACAACATTTGTTATTTCCTCAATACTATTGATTACTATATTTGGATATGATAAAATCTTAAAGAAAACACGAGCTGGTCCATTTACAATAGGCGCCGCAAGAGTTATGAATGTATTGCTGGGAGCAAGTGTAGATTTCGGCAATATTGGTAGCTATCCTCAATTTATAATTCTAACATTTGTGTTGTCAATGACATTTGTCTACGTGAGTCTGATAGGGTTCATAAGCAGATACGAAGTACACGGATTTCCGAAAGATTCAAAACTATTACTTATTCCAGCCATAGTCGCCGCTATTATTTTTCTAATTGGACTTTTCTCAATTGCAGGACTTTTCAAATATGAGTCTCTAATTATGTTGGTGTTCTTTTCATTTATTATAGGTATAACATTTTACAAATTTCAAAAGAACGATTCAGTAGGAATTCAACGTATTGTAAAAAACATGATTATGTCAATTATTGTACTAGACTCGACATTTCTAAGTGGAATAGTAGGAATTGAGATAGGTCTGGTTGTAATGGTATTACTTGCTCCATTGCTGATTCTGGCAAGAAAAATGTACATGACCTAGGAAAAATATAATTAGAATTAAATTCTCGATAATTTGAATTACTTTCATGGCTAAACATATAATTGTCATAGATATTGTAGGTTTAGAAAAGAAACACATTTCTGAAACCGTAACTCCAAACATATTTGATATTTCAAAAACTGGGGAAACAAGGGATATAGAAACAGTATTCCCTGCAGTAACATGTACGGTACAGAGTAGCTTACTATCAGGCTCATATCCTGAAATTCATGGAATTATTTCGAATGGATTGTATGACCAACAACAATACGCGGTTTCATTTTGGGAACAATCAAGCAATCTGGTTCAAGCTGACAGAATTTGGGATATAGCTAAGAGACATGGTAGTGGTTTGAAAACAGCCGTTTTGTTTTGGCAAAATACAATGTATTGTAATGCCGATATTGTATTAACTCCTCGCCCCTTGCATATGGATGAGAGAATGATAATGTGGTGTTATAATAAACCACCAGGATTCTATGATAAGCTATCACGAAAAATAGCAAAATTTGATTTGTCATGGTACTGGGGTCCCCTTGTTTCTAAAAAATCAAGTGAGTGGATAGAGTTGGCAACAGAATTTGTATTAGAAGAGGAACGGCCTAACTACTTGTTTACATATATCCCTCACCTAGATTACGCTCTTCAGAGAAACGGGATTGCCTATAATAATTTAAAAGATGACCTGAGATTTGTTGACGATTTAGTTGGGAGACTAGTCAAGAAAGTAACTGATATTGGGATATCAGAAGATACTCAAATAATCATTTTTTCTGAGTATGCATTCACAAATGTCAAATCTGACATTTCTTTAAATAAAATTTTTAGAGAAAATGATCTTCTATCTGTGAGGGATATTGAAGGTATAGAATACTTAGATCTTGAGTATAGCAAGGCGTTTGCAATGGTAGACCATCAAATAGCCCATATTTATGTTAAAGAAAACTACACAAATTCAGTGAAAAAAATCTTAGAAGGAATAAAAGGGGTGGACATCACATTAGATGGGGAATTGAAACGAAAGATGAGAATTAACCATCAGCGGAGTGGTGATTTAATCGCTGTGTCAAATGCAGATAAATGGTTCAGCTATTATTGGTGGTTTGATCCAACTAAAGCTCCAACCTTTGCCAAGAGGGTTGATATTCATAGGAAGCCGGGTTATGATCCTGTTGAATTATTTTTTGATCCTGTAACGAAATCTATACCATGTGATGGTAAATTAGTTAAAGGTTCACATGGCAGATTACCATCGGGAGATGAGCCTAAGCCAGTCTATGTGTCGAATAAGAAAAATATTTCTGCAGCAAATGAGAGTGAAAATTTGAGTATCGTTACGATTGGCAAATATCTTAAGAGCCTAATATAATATATTAACCGATTGACATGTCCTGGAAGTACTCTATAACGTTATCATCTTTTAGAGATGTGGAACCTTTGGACAAGAGCCTTGAAAATTTGAATCATCAAGGGTTCGACACTGTGGAAGTTTATGGTGAACCTGATATAATTGATGTTAAGAAATTTTCAAATCTACTTGGTTCCTTCTCAATGAAGGTTTCTGGAGTAACTGGAATGTGGGGTCTCAGCAATGGTGGTCACAAACTCCGCTACCTAATTACAGCAAATAAAGATTCATTCAGGGCCGTCCAGAAATACATCAAGAAATGCATTGTCCTTTGCCATACTCTAGGCGGTAACACATTTAATATATGTTTGTTCAGTGAGGTACCTTTGATTTCAGATGGCAATCATAAAGTTTTATTAAGTGATGAGAAAAGAAAATTAGTTATCTCAACCATAGAACCGTTACGCCATTTAGCAAAGTATGCCGGCAACTATGGAGTAGAGCTGCTTATTGAACCATTGAATCGTTACAGCACCCCTATTTGTACCAATTCTGAGGATGCAAAATACATTGTTGATCGAGTAAACGAAGAAAATGTGGGCATCCTATTAGATACTTTCCATATGAACATAGAGGAAGATTCGATTTATGATGCCATTATAAATTCAAAGACATTGTTAAAGCATGTTCACATATCTGATAACAATAGGAAAATGCCAGGATTCGCTCACATTAATTTTGAGACCGTTACAAAAGCGCTCAAGAAAATAAAATATTCTAGATTTCTTACCTTCGAGCCTACTGTTCAGAATACCTGCTATAAAGATGACATATTGACAAGTCTACAATATCTTAAAGATTTGTCTAAATAATGACAATTGAATAAGATGATCACAAATTATAATTTATATCTTCTAAGGAGGTATCTACCAAAGGCTTGCTAATTCATAACGTTGAACAACTTAAGGCAAATAACGAATTTGCAATGGACGTTGAAAGCGGATTAAATGCTAAACAGAAGCATATTTCACCTAAATTTTTTTATGACAAAAATGGATCGAAATTATTCGAAGAAATTTGCGCCCAACCTGAATACTATCTTAATCGAACTGAATTACTAATCTTGAAAAAATCTGTGAATGAAATTATCAGATTGATTGGAGAAAACCAAATAAGTATTATTGAATTGGGCAATGGCAATTCCACCAAAACCAGAATTTTATTGGAACCATCTATTTCAACCTTGAAGAGGGTTTGTTATTTTCCAATAGATGTTTCTCTAAAAATGCTAGAAAGTTCAATCAGGGATCTTATTAGAGAATATGCAAATTTACAAGTGTTTGGACTTTGTTCAGATTACTTATCAGGTTTAATAAAAATAGATGAGTATATGAAAAAGCATGATAACATTCCCAAACGAAAATTAATTCTATTCTTGGGGTCAAGTATTGGAAATTTTGATCCGGAAGAATTGAAGAATTTTCTTTACGGATTAAGGAGGAATTTGCGAAAAGAAGACGCATTGTTGATTGGATTCGACCTCGAGAAAAATAAAATAGATTTGGAAAGTGCATATAATGACAAGAAAGGGGTAACGGCAAAATTTAATTTGAATATTTTGTCCAGAATTAACAGAGAACTAGCCGGGAATTTTAAACTTTCAACTTTTGAACACAAGTCATTTTTCAATATCCGCAAACATAGAATTGAAATGCACTTGCAGTCAAAGATAGATCAACAAGTAATAATAGGATCTATCGGGAGAACATTTTATTTCAAAAAGGGTGAAACTATCCATACAGAAAATTCTTATAAATTTACCGAAAATAGGCTCAAAGGCCTGGTGAAAAATGCTGGCCTTGAAGTGATAAAGAATTTTACTGATCCAGAGAAACAATATTCTCTTATTTTGTTAAAGAAGGTCTCTAACACAACGAAACCCTGAAAAAGGAATCCTTTCGTGTGGCTTAAAGTAATTTCTATAACTATTTCTGATTTGCATTATAGGAGTGGCAAATGAACCTCCGCGCAACACCTTCTGGTTGATGGCCCATTTGTCCGTATACTCTGAGAATTTGGAACGAAATCCGGGATACAGAACATATTCTGATGAAGTCCACTCCCACACATCCCCAATCATCTGGTGACAACCATAATGACTTTTTCCAAATGGATATGATCCAATTTGAGAAGGGGCCCATGTCCATGATTCTAATAAATTTGCAGTAGAGTCCGATGGCAAATTATCTCCCCAAGGATATGTCGTCTTTCGCTTTAAATCATCATTCCAGCTAGCAGCCTTCTCCCATTCTGCCTCATTAGGTAATCTTTTTCCTGCCCATTTTGAATATGCGTCTGCCTCAAAGTAACTTACGTTAGTTACAGGTTCATATGGTGAAACTTTATTCAGTCCTCTAAAATCTTTCTTGTACCACTGTCCATCGATTTTTCTCCAATAAAGAGGTGCATTCCATTGTTTTTCATTCACAAGATCCCATCCATCCGATAACCAAAATCTATAATTTTGATATCCTCCTGCATCAATAAACTCAATAAATTCTCTATTCACGACTGGATATTTGTCAATTTCATAGGGATTTAGATATGTCTTATGTTCTGGAAGTTCATTGTCATAACAAAAGTCATCTCCAGGAAATCCAAGTTCGTAAATGCCTCCAGGTATTTTTATCATTTCGTCCTGGATATTACCAATATTACCACTATCGATCAGAGTATTGTTTCTTTTTATGATTTTTGGCTCATAATTATCGCTAGGATCTTCAAATTTCTGGAAATAATGTTGAAGATCATAAACTAAAAGCTCTTGGTGTTGCATTTCATGTTGATTTGCTAATTCTATGTCATATGCTATATTTTGTATCAATGAATTGTTCTTTTCGATGTAGTCCAAAAATTCTAAAAACAAATCTTCAATCATGACTCGATATTTCAGAGTCTCAGAAACTTTAGGTCTTGGATATTTCCCCCTTTCTGTTTTTGGCAAGATCTTGCTATAACGTTGGTAATATGAATTAAGGTAATCTGTATTGATTGAATTAGCACTGATGTCTTGTTTGTATTTTTCTAGAATTTTTTGAAAAAACCACGTAACGTGAGCAATATGCCAGTTTGGCGTACTTCCAAAGGGATCAGATTGCATTACTGCGTCTTCTATGGAAATTGGTTCAAATATAATTGAAGTAGTTTTTCTTACATTCAGAAAATCCTGACGTAATCTCTTCACTTCGTTAGTTATAACCTGAGTCAATATTACTGATAAATGTATCTTATATAATTTAATTTTTATTCAAATTCTAAGATTTACTCGTACTTATACCTCTTGCGGTAAATCGTAATTTATGGCGTATTTTGTATTATTTACACATATTTGTCAGAAAAGTTGGACATAATCAGTCCAATATTCGAAATCCCATACTAGCCAGTCGAATATGGAACATGAAGTGATTTGAATTTAGCTTGGGATAATCCAAATCTTAAGGACAATGTACTGTGATGACTGAAGATAGGTGAATATATCAAATCACTAGTCCGTGTATTGCATTTGTGGCTCATGAAATGAAAAAGATTGCCTTCAAGTAAATGTATAATCAACGATTACCAGATATTAAGTGTAATGAATTTAGTTAAGTGTAATAAGGTATTTGTTTCAATCTATAGGATAAACTATGCCATCTTGTTTAGGTGTGAAAGAAAGAGGGTTTATCAAAGAACTTGACGAGTGGAATGTTGCTAAACTTCAAAAAATATATTCTCCAAGCTATGTACGCCTAATGAAGCGTAGGCTTATAGAGAAGAGAAGATTTTTGTCAAATGACCTAATGATGATAAATTCAGTATTGGAAAAGTTACTCTCCTTGTAAGTCATTATAATATCCTGATATATTGTCAAATTGAATATTAATATAATCTAGATTCGAATTTGTTCCTAATACTGCTTTTATTGGGTTGATTAGAACGATACCATATAATGGTTAACATATAGATATTTTTGAAAACTATTGCTAATTGCGAATGCCTTTAATTTGTGAATGCTTGATGAAAATCACAAGC
>JAJPIN010000019.1 GCA_021324715.1 Nitrososphaeria archaeon | reverse complement strand
TCGTGGAGAGGATTTGCAGATGCCTTGCGTGAAGAAGACAGGACGCTTTTCTTACGTATGTTGGATGAATGTTACCAATTTATTGACTCGATCAATTCAAAGGGAGAATATTTTTCAACTGAATCCCTGCTGATGAGTTTGGTGTTTGTACAACACAAAATAATTAACTGGTTAATTAACAAGAAATACTAGAAGTTACTTGTAAATCCGGGTGGACAACTGATCTTTTGCCAGTGATTGCCATTTGAGCGGTAACAGGTACGGGTGAAATTTCAACTTTAAATACACTCTTCTCGACAACGAACAACATATTAGTATCATTCTTGTTCCTTACCTTGGTATGTACCGCAGTTGGCTATGCGATATTTTACTGGCTCCTTGGATCTACTATCCCAACATTGGCAAATACTTTTGCATATATTGTACCAGTAATAGCAGTATTCTTAGGTTTGGTAATACTTGGCGAATCAATTAATTCTCAAACTATAATCGCTACGGTTGTTATCTCCGCCGGTGTGGCAATGATGATAATAAATCCAGCTCGCAAAAAACTAACTTGCAATTAGTGTATTTCACATGATTTTGAGTACGATGATAGATAGATAGATGTTGAAAATAGTGTTTTAAGTCAAGAACGGGACATTTTGAAAAGTTTAATGGATTACAATGATTCAACTAAAAATGACATTATTATTCGTAAGATTTTCAGATAAATTGCAATACCTTATCACGCCTTTTGGGATTTTGGCTTACCCATTGTTTGTTTCTTTGTCGGTTGATTATTATTGCCATACTAGACTCCAATAGTTCTGTTACTATCCATTGACTTTACGTTACTAATGTTATTTACAAATGCTTCGACTATTTTAAATGAGTCGGAGCTATAAGTGCATTTACTATCTAACCACAAAATCATTGTTTTTGTAACTCAATGAACAGTATATTGAAAACTTGGATATAGGGTCATACCACCATCAACATAGAGTGTCGTACCAGTGATATAACTTGCCCTGTCTGAAGCCAAGAACTGTACCGCATTTGCCACTTCTTCTGCACTTCCGATCCTTCCCATTGGAATTTGCGTCAACGTTTTATGTAGCGCAGCTTCATTTTCATCAAGCAAGATATTCATTGGAGTTTCTATGGCTCCTGGAGCAACTGCATTTGCTCTTATGTTTGATTTTGCAAGCTCCAATGCAAGTGTTTTTGTCATCATTTCAACTCCAGCCTTGGAAGTTGCGTAAGGAATGTAATGTGGTTTGGGTATCAATTGATGTACGGAAGTTATGTTTATGATGCACCCTCCAGTTGGATCCTGTTGTTTCTCCATATGCTTTACAGCTTCTCTGCTGCATATGAAAGGTGCTGTAAGATCCACCGCCAGGATTTTCTGCCATAGATCTATTGTAGTTTCTTCGAGTGGTACGTCCTGTTGGACCCCTGCGTTATTTACCAAAACATCTATCCTGTCATAGTTCTTGATAGTTTCTTCAATCAATCGAACACACTCAGTCTCCTTAGAGAGATCAGCTTCTATCGGAATTGAATTACATCCTAAAGTTCCAATATCATCAGAAACAGCCCGGGCCTCTTGCAGTTTATTGGAATTAGTGACTACTGCAAAATATTCACCAGACTTTGCAAATGCGATGGCTATGGCCTTTCCGATTCCCTTACTGGATCCTGTTACGACTGCGATTTTTTTATTCATAAGTAACAGCTGTTTATCCCAAATTCGTAACTATTTATGTCTTTAATAAGAATAGGTAATAGACATTGATCCAAGAATGAATGAAGACTAGATTATTTTATATTATATCATTTCAACCTTTTCTATTTCTTTACTACAAAATTGATATGATATCCAATCCATGATTCTCAATTCAGTACATAACGGATCGCCTTCTATTGCGAGAACTGTTTGGTTTATTTTATCTCTAATCCCATTCATTTTAGATTCTATAATTTCACAAATAAAAATATCCCGATTTTTCATTTTGTTTTCGAGACTACGGCCCATGGTGTGATCATCAGATCCTCTGAAAGTAGTGCAGGGTATTGATATCTCTTAGCATATTTGCAACTCTGCTGATGGTTTCTATTGGAGAGACCTGTGAGGCAGATATCGTATCAAGAGAGTCAACTCAAATTTCACTAAAAGCATTAGACTCGATCGCCCCAACCATGACTTTTTTTCCATGGTTACTGAAAATGGTTTATGATATCTTTCTGTCATTAATGATGTAATTTCCTTTGTCATTCGAGTCATTTGGGTTGGGAGATACTACCAGGTTCCCAATTCTCTTTTTAAGCATCTATATATTGCAATTATGAGTGTCTCATCCCAGTTAAGGAGGATTTGTGTGGAATCTACTATCTAGGGTTAACTGTTTTGAAATTTTTGAAAAATAATTTTGAGCCTGTTCTAATATTGCTCTCTCTTTATCGGATTAAAGAAGTACCTAACATTTGATTGAATTCCAGTGCGTTTACAACGGCCCTCGCCAATATCCTAAAAAATTGAATGGGTGTGCCAATGTTCAAACATAGGATCCACCAAAAATGGCACTTTCCTCAATTACGAGAGAGCATTTAGCTAGAATACTGGTGGGTTGTTTAGGAAGTGATAGATAATAGCCCGCCAGTGT
>JAJPIN010000154.1 GCA_021324715.1 Nitrososphaeria archaeon | reverse complement strand
TCCAAAATCTATATAAGTTGCAGGAGAAACGACGAATAGCACGGTTAAACTTGCCTCGTGCTCTTTAGCCATGTCAATAGCATAATTGCTAGCATTTATGGAATCATCGGAACCATCCACTGCTACAAGTATTCTTCTAATAATCAATCAATGTCGAGTACAAACAACAATATATAGCCTTTTAATAAAAAAATGTTCTTGACGAGATCCGTAATGTCTCATACATCTTTCAAAGAATAGTGATATCTAACTAACTATGCTCTTTCAAAAGTACGCCAATATGATTGTGGTAGATATGTTGATAGAACAGAACGTAACTTAAAGTTCTAGAATGATCCGAAAATTAATAGTATCCTGTGCGTGATATTATGAGAAATATTCTTCAAGAAATAGAATATTGGAGTATTCCTGGAACAGAGCTTGTTCGACGATTGAACTCAAACCAAGCAAAAGGCTTGTCAAATTCCCAAGCAAAAGAAGGATTAATTTCATATGGTAAAAATCTAGTGAAAAGCAATAAGAAAAGGGATTCTCTTTCACTTTTAATTTCTCAATTTAAGACTCCAATCATTATCATTTTCATCTTTACTGCTGTATTATCATTTTTTCTTGGCGAAAAAGAAGACGCCATAATTATTATAATAATAGTAGTTATAAGTGGAATTCTAGGTTTCTGGCAGGAAAAGCGCGCCAACGATGCCGTTAACAAATTATTAGCAATTGTGGAACCAAAATGTAAAGTTATTCGAGATGGCATATTACAGGAAGTAGTTTCGGAGGTTGTGATTCCAGGTGACATAGTTTTCCTTAAATCAGGGGACAGTGTGCCTGCAGACTGCCTGATTTTGGAATGCAATAATCTCTTTGTAAACGAAGCAACACTAACTGGTGAAAGCTATCCATCAGAAAAATCTATCCATATTTTGTCAAAAGAAACACCGTTAAGAGATCGCGAAAATTGTCTTTTTAAGGGAACGTTTATTGTGAGTGGAGCAGCTAAGGCAATAGTAACAAGAACTGGAGCCTATACGGAATTAGGAAATATCTCAGAGAGTCTCAAACAAAGAGCCCCTGAAACGGAATTTGAACATGGAGTAAGACGATTTGGTTACTTCCTTTTGGAAATTACGTTGATGTTAGTTATTTCTACATTCGTAATCAACATCTATTTTCATCGACCGGTGCTGGATTCATTTCTTTTCTCATTGGCATTAGCGATAGGAATAACCCCACAACTTCTCCCTGCAATAATAAGTGTAAGCCTTGCTCATGGAGCCAAGCGTATGGCAACGCACAAGGTTATTGTGAAACGTCTTGCATCTATAGAAAATCTCGGTAGTATGAATATCCTGTGCTCAGATAAGACTGGAACCCTGACAGATGGAGAAGTGAAAATACATTCAGCAATGGACGCTCAGGGAAATCATAGCGAACAGGTGCTCCTATATGCTTACCTTAATGCATTCTATGAAACAGGATTTGTAAACCCTATAGATAAAGCTATTAGAGACTTTCGTCAATTTGATACGTCGTCCTACACAAAGTTAGGCGAAGTTCCCTATGACTTTATCCGTAAGAGATTAAGTATCTTTGTTTCCGGAAATAACGGCAATAACTCCCGTATTATAGTAACGAAAGGTGCATTACAGAATGTGGTTTCTATTTGTTCTAATTCAGAAGCAGCATCAGGAGAGATATTAGATATGTCAAACGTGGGAATTCAAATCCAGGATAAATATGAAGAGCTTGGTAAGAAAGGTTTCCGTGTTCTGGGTATATCCTACAAATTAATGCCCGACTCTTGCAACTCCATTAGCAAAAATGATGAAGTTAATATGACTTTTGCTGGATTCCTTGTGCTTTTTGATCCTGTGAAAGCGGATGTTACAGAATCCATAAACGAGCTTAAGAAGCTTGGGGTCTCTTTAAAACTCATAACTGGCGACAATAAGCATGTTGCTGCCTTCGTTGGACAGAGTGTTGGCCTGTCTACGTCCCGCATTCTTACTGGAGCTGACCTCAATCATATTAGCAGTGAAGCATTGGTAAAACTCGCTACCGATATTGATATTTTTGCTGAAATAGCGCCAAATCAGAAAGAACAGATTATTTTGGCATTGAGACGAAGAACCGCAAATGTAGTGGGATACATGGGAGATGGCATTAATGATGCGTCAGCACTACACGTCTCTGATGCAGGTATCTCAGTCGACACAGCTAGCGAAGTATTAAAAGAAACGGCCGATTTTGTTCTTCTTGAGAAGAACTTGGATGTCCTGGTAAAGGGAGTTCAGGAAGGACGAAGGACCTTTGCAAACACGCTGAAATATGTGTTCATGGCGACAAGCGCCAATTTTGGTAACATGTTCAGTATGGCCGGTGCCTCTCTGTTCTTATCATTCCTTCCCTTGCTTCCAAAGCAGATTCTGTTTATGAATCTTTTAACAGATGTTCCAGAAATGACGATATCCACTGATAACGTAGATCCGGAGATGGTGGAAAAGCCCAGGCGATGGGATCTAAAATTTATTACCAAATTCATGCTAGTTTTTGGACTTTTAAGCACGGTATTTGACTATGCGACCTTTGGAGTTCTTATATTTTTACTAAATGCCAATACAGAAGTGTTCAGGACAACTTGGTTTACTGAATCCATTATTTCAGCTTCATTAATAGTACTGGTGATAAGAACTAAAAGACCGTTATTTAAGAGCAGACCGCGAAAATATTTGTTATTAGCAATCCTCGCTATTGCTGGTTTGACTATATTACTACCCTACACTCCCTTGGGTCAAATATTTGAACTTGTGCCACTTCCCATAACAAATTTGATCGCAATTTTGTTAATTGTGCTCACATACATATTTGCTGCAGAAATTACAAAGAGAATATTTTACAGAAAGACTAAATTATAATTATTGCACAGAATAACTAGGTTCGAATAAAATATTCAATCATATCCTTCCGGGCCCGGAAATCATGTCAAAAATGATTCAGAAATCTCTTTGTGTTTAAGATTGCAATCTTATTATTTGTTGGAATCGAATCGAATCCAATACAAATATGTACCAAAATTCCGACCTTTGTTACTATTAAGGCATTATACAAATATGATTTTCAGAGTTGAAAGTAGTCAAAAATTATGATGGGTCACCTTAAAGGCAATCTGCGGTGAAACTTCATGGTAAATCCGTGGATTTTATCGTAGGAAATTATACAGTTCTCTTCAATTGTTAACGGAATTTTCGACGTATCCTGGAAGCACATTGGACAATTTGTCAACAGCCCGCGACTATTGAAACAAGTGCAACACCAATAGCACCTATCGCACATTACAATGGAATGATCAGGAAAACATTCTCCTGATATAGTTTCTTGCCTTTCATTCAAACTTTCATAAGGCTCAATAGAGAACTCTGGCGAATCTTGTACTATTTGCTGTTTCTTAAGATCCATGATCTCTTTTCCACTTTATATAAAATAAGTAGTTCGAATGCATTGCATTACAATGAACTTATGATGTAGTGCTGTCCTAAAATTATGATTGTTACCTTGACTCTAATTCTGCTTAAAGAAGACTATTTGGAAATCTTTATCCTTGGTTTCCTTCATAACCCCTAGGACGAAAATTCCCGAAGCGACTGCAAGAAATCCAGCTAATTGAATTGTAATATTCAAACCGGATAAATCTTCAAGAAATCCAATTCCTATTGCTCCGAACACAATGCCCAGGTTTCATCCATGTCAAGAAATTGTTGAAGGATGACGTGGATCTGCATCAGAAGATATTTGCTCATCGGGAACAGATGACTTGAGTTCTGTTTGATTACTCTTTATAGTATCTAAGATGTATAACCCAAGCTCTGTCAACTTTACTTTGCTACTTATGAAGTTGTAATAGTAATCGCCACTCAGGGGAATTCCAAGTGCAGTTTCTTCATTAATCACGCGCTTTCCTGCTTTATCATAAGCTATCACTCCATTTGCCATTGAGAAGTTAATATCGTTGATAGTTAATCCATATTCAAATAGCTCAAGTATTGAAAGGCTTGTTATATCAAGAATGGTTACAATTCTAACTATTATGGGCCTGCTCATGAGGTCGCTGAGGGTAGCCTTATCTATTGGTATCCTCTCGTTCATGGTATAGAAATAACCAAGCAAGTTATTAATTTATCATTTTTATTGAATTAAAATCCTGTTTTAAAACGCATAACCGCACGTGCCGACTGTCCAATATCTTGTTTTGTTAGTAATAATTAGGTTGTTGTTACTGCTAAAATAGCTAACTTTTAAATTTCTGCCACAGTCTGACGATTTTCTCGTCTGAGGATAACAATCGAATATTAATTGAAAATTTATGATCCCTGTATGAAATCTTTATTTCTTTCATCCATAAAGTGTAAAAAGACTGGTCCAGTCCATCTAGAGTCCTTACTACTTTTGCTACTTTTATTATTTTTAGTTGCTCCAGCTTTTTTATTTTTCTATACGTAGAAGAGAGTGGTATATTCAGAGTTGATGAAATCATTTGGGCACTCAACTGTTTTTTATCGAGCAACTTTATTATTTGCAGTGAAGATTCATCTGTTAGAATAAAAAGAATATCCTTTTCAGTAGGACTATCCTTTTCAGTAGGACCATTGTTCAACTTTTAATCACAGCAATAATCACAAGTACAAATCCGGAAATTTCAGTTATTTCCTCGATCATATTCTGGATATTTTTATCACTAATACCAAGAAGATCACCCAAAAGAGTATCACCTATAACAATTAGAAAGAAGCCAAGTGTAAGGAAAAGCATTGGCATATACTTTGTTTTCTTATAAGCTTTAGCTGCAAAATATACTAATAGGAATCCGACCAAAACATGGATTATTACGATACCGAAATAGACGTCCATTTTTATCTAAATAGGTAAATCTTTACCATTACAAATATCTTTGCTATTTTGGTTACTGAACTTCGAGGATAGTTTAAAAATACATAAATCAAAATGTCAATTAGAGAAGAAGTAAAAGTCACCGATTTGCACTGACTTCATCCGGAATACGGCAAGTAGAGGCCCATTCTTATGTTTTACTTTGTTGCACCAATAGATGCTTTGCCTTCCAGATCCTTACTAGTAAAAACAGTTCCGTAGATAGGTGAATCACCGAAATGATTTTCGACTTTAATTGGTTCTAACCAAACTGAGATCACGTTATTGTTAATGATCTTTATCTCAATAGGAACGTTGGTTAATGGACCTTTCTTCATTGTAATAGTTGCAAGGCCACTGTACGTCTTTGTATCGTTTTCAGTATGCAGGTCAGTGAGAGAAAAATTCGAAATTTGGTGCTGGTGTCTAGCCAAACCGCTTAGCATAATCATGGTGAATGTTGCATCGAATTTTGCTGGGTTGGTATGATTGAAATCTGTCTTTGTCTTGTTTATTAGATTGGTTGCCCATTCGCCAGACAAAATCCACGATGGAGAGTTGACTTCTTTCATTTGCTGAATGCTTGCGATACTTCCATAGCTTGAGCCCTTTTCCGTACTACCGATGTCTGAGTATGGCATCGCGT
>JAJPIN010000210.1 GCA_021324715.1 Nitrososphaeria archaeon | reverse complement strand
AGTAATGACTTGAGATATAAACGATTAGATGAATTATAATAGTTTGTTCCTATAATAAGAACATTATAGTGGGTTTATCGGGTTATCAAAACCCATCATCATTTGCGAGATCATAACGATCTCCATCATCTTTCATTATACGCATACATAGTAGCCTTTACTTTTCCATTGGTAGTTGTATTATTACAATGGTATCATATCATACATCAACTTTGCATGAAATCCAAACTACTTTTAGTGCATACGATAGTTAATAATGCAATTTTAGGCTATACAAGACCACATAAGGTGCTATTGTGAGGAGACATAAAGGAGGTCTGATAGTTTTAACAAAAAGTGGTGGTTACCATGCATGCTCCACCCAAGCAGATAACAAGAAAAATCCTAGCAAAGAGCAATTGTAAATCTGATTGCTCCTTGTCTGAATAATAATCGTATACAAAAGTGACAATCCCTATTGTAGTTTGATTTCATTTTCGAAATCTAAAAGATATGTCATTTCTTTCTCTTGAAAAAATTTATTTTTTGATTCATTGATATCGATATATAGGCTCGGCCGTACAAATGCGAATCATACTATTATACAAGATGTTTTATTTCGTCGATGAAAATCTGCTTATCATTCCATTCTCATTGCTGCTTTCTATTAGACAATTGTTAATTGAATCGTCCGTAATCCCTAAATCCAATAATTTGTATCGGTGAAACACATTATTTTGACTTGAGGATATCGAAAATTGCGTTCTCCAATCTAGCTAACTTTATGGGTTTCAATAGGATGGCAAATCTTTTCCCTTCGAAAATTGAATGTCTCAACACATCTTCTTTCACCGTATCATAAGCTGTAACAATTAGAATCGCAGCCGATGGATACGTGGTGAAGATCTTAACTGCCGCTTCAATGCCATTTTTGTTATCAGGTAATTTGTAATCAAGTATGATTATATCCGGAAGGATCTTTTCATAATCGGAAATAATTTCCAATGCCGATGTAGCAGTAACTAAAACTTTATGCCCCCTACTAACTAGATAATCTTTATAGAGTAATAAAATATCTTGCTCATCTTCAATTATCATGACTTTCAGAGGTTTTTTATTCCGTCTGTTCCTCATCCTGAATCCACTATCCATTATAGCTCAATATTATTTTAACGTGCTTTGTACAGATTATGGGTAAACTGGTCCAACAAAAATAACTAAGAATTTATTACCATTTTTCTGGTCAGCACCCCGACATACTACCCTAACTGATTGCATTTTGTGATAATTTCAAAGTTAGTTGTTCTTTTTTCAGAGAACATATTTGCTAATATGTACTTGCAAGAACATTATTAGAGAATAATTTTATGATCTATGCAGAAATTACCATCAACAACACAATATAACACAAACGGTCACAAAAAAACACATTTATGTCATGTATAATAAGTTAAGATATGCCATCTTCCACAACACGCTCCTTTAGAGTAGATAACGACCTCTCCAAAATACTCGATGAAGAGGCTGAAAGGATGGGTGTTTCAGTAAACGGTCTGGTAAATATGATATTGAAACGTTATGCTGAATTTACTAGATTTCTATCAAAAATTGATTTGGTAATCATAAATCGGGAACTTTTGAATTCACTTCTAGACAGTTACACAGAAGAAGATATTTATGGGCTTGGCATCTCTTTGGGCGAGGTCATACCTCGTGATACAATTCTTTTCTGGAAAAAAACACTAACACAAGAAACTGTGGTAGACTATATAGAAAAAATAATCTGTAGATACGGATATTTGGGAACTTACGACGAGGTAAATCAAAATGATCTAAAAATCATTGTAATTAGGCATAGACTAGGTAGAAAAGGCTCTCAATTTTTTCATGGTTATCTAAAATCAGCATTAAAAAGTACACTGAATATCGAGGGCTCATTCGAGCTAACCGATTCGTCTGTAAAGGTTCAGATTATGACTTGACTGTACGCGTGCTGTTCGTTTAGAACATGTATTTGGTGAACATATTCTATTTTATGTTTGTAAGGTGCCAATACCTGTCTGTACAGTAAAATAGGATCAGTTTGTATATTCAAATTAATATAGCGAGAATTCCATACAGGTACGAATGACATTCATAGGTGATGCCTATCGGTGGTTGTATAGCCGAATTTCATCTTGTCCTACGAATTTTAGTTGGGTCATAGAAAATCAACTTGCAGGTAGCGGATTACCCATGACGTTCGATCAATTCGAATGGCTAAAGGATCATGGAATCAGAACTATTGTAACAGTAAGAGAGATTCCACTTCCCTCCAGATGGTTTACCGAGATAGGTAATGATATTCATAAGTCCAGGGATAGTGATAACAAAGACGATAACATCAATTATCTACATCTGGAAGTTGAAGATTATAAAGCACCTACTATTACAGAATTAAAAACGACAACTGTTTTTCTTGAGAATGAAATAGAATCCCATGGGAGACCGGTACTGGTACATTGTGCAGCTGGCAAAGGTAGAACCGGAACAATATTGGCCGCTTACTTGTTAAAGAAAGAACATTTGAATGCTGAGGAAGCCATCAGAAAAATTAGGAAATTGCGTCCAGGTTCGATTCAAACCCAAATTCAAGAAGATGCAATTCGTCAGTATGCGAGTTCTTTGATTACTGGTTGAATAGTCCAAACTACTATCTATTTTGTAATTGTTCGGAAGGTACAATCTAAACCAATCTAAGATGGGTCGTAAATGTTTGCTCTGCTAGGAGGGAATGGAATTTTTGAATTTTGTGGCTCTCAACACTAGATTCTGGAATATCTTCGGTTATAGAGTCTCATATAGATACCGTAAACCTAAAAGCATTGACAACCGTTAAGATATCTTAGAATTAAGATGGAATTGATTTAATTAGGGTCTCACTATACACAAATTCATGAATTTTGATAGATTGGAAACCTATGCGGAGGAGGCCAATCAAGCGAGGAATAGCGATCAAATACAAGTAGCTGAAAAATTAGAAGAGCAGATTATGAAGTGGATTGCAGAGGAAGAACTAGTATTCCCGGTGGAAAAGGATGTTCTCATAAATGGGGACAACGCCTCGTTCTTGTACAAGAATAACAGAACTTATCCAAAATTATTTGAATTAATTTCTAGAACTCTCCACCTCGAAATTCCCATTGAAATAAATAGTTGTAAGTTTGGTCCAGGCGAAATCATTGTAGTTGCGAGCAATACTGATCAGGCCCGACAGACATTGCTTGAGTGTTCCCATGGACTTCAAAATCTACTCAAAGATAAAAAAGGACGTATTGCGTGAGTAATTAAACAAGTTTATTTTCGGCTATTTGATCATTCCCTTTTTCAATTAATTTAGAACAAAATGGCAAGTTTGAACTAGAAAGAGAACCTGAAACAGCAAGGAATTGAAATGATTGTAAAAGAAGCTGAGAATAAGAAATTGGCGGGACGATCAAGTGCATTCTTGAGGCACTTAATTAAATTAGCTAAATTAGATACAAGAACATCATTGATCGGCATTAATCCCATTGAGGTTTTTCTATGGACATTTAGACGAAACGAGAGGGACGTTATTCGCCTTTACAATTCTTTATCGCCTATAATGCAACTTGCAACAGGTGCTAATATGCTCAATTTTGGGTATTGGGTAGATGATGTCAAGACACCAATTGAAGCTCAATCCAAACTTTGCATGACGGTGGGAAGAATCGCAGAACTT